>CAZPBT010000099.1:0-10728 GCA_964584555.1 uncultured Chitinophagales bacterium | reverse complement strand
TATTGTTTTAATTCAAAATTCAAAATTCAACATTTATCATTCATCATTCATCATTATCGAAGCAGTGTTACATCTCCTTTTTTCATGGTAGTTTGAAAGTCTATACATTCCACTTCAATGTAATACATAAACACACCAGGATTTAGTTTTTCTCCTTTATAGGTGCCATCCCATCCTTGGTTCATATCTCTGGTTTCAAATACAAGTTCTCCCCAGCGATTAAAAATTCGGAAAACTTTTACTGATGAAATTCCGGGACCCATAACATGCAGCAAATCATTTTGACCATCACCATTTGGTGTAAATGTGTTAGGCAGAAAGACCATATTGCCTGCACAGTCTTCTATCACTTTTACTTTTTGATTCGCCAGTGCTTTACAGCCGTATTGGTTTTTTACTTCAATATAATAGGTGGTATCCATCTCCGGTTTTGCCTGTGTATTTTGACAGTTTGTACATGCAATATTATAATCAGGAAACCAAGAGTAACTAGTGGCATTACTCGAAACCGAAGTAAGGTCAATACTCATTCCTTTGATGATGATTTGTTCCTCACCGGCCGTTACGGTTGGCAATGGTTTTACATCTACAAATACCGGAATTTGTTTGGTAGCACAAGTGCCATTTGTGAATGTAGCCAAATAAGTAGTGGAATGTTTTGGAAATGCAATGGGATTAAAATCAGTTTGAGATGTCAATGAACTAGCAGGTGTCCAAAATACTTTTGTCTGATTTAATGAAGTATTTTCAGCTATGCCATGAATTTGTACGGAGTCTCCATAACAGATAACGGTATCAGGGAATGCTTTGGCATCAATATTTGTTCTTACATTAATTAATACAGTGTCAAATACCGGACATAAGGCATTTTGAAATGTTTTTATGATATATTCTGTATTGACAATGGGTGATGCCACTACAAGTGTAGCATTTGGATTATTGATGCCTGTTGCTGGTGTCCATGTTGTATGAGTTGCATTTGTCTGAATATTTATCGGCACACTTTCACCTTTACAAATAATTTTATCTTCAGTAGCTACGGTTAAAGGATATTCATATACTTGCAGGTTTTTCGTAATGGACTGCTCACAGCCAAAGGTATTGGCAACTTTAAATTTGAATTCCAGTGGTCTGTTAGTTGTAGGCAAATAAGTATTTCCAACTCCTGTATCTATTGTAACGCCATCATTTACTGTCCAATACTTTTGAGTAATTGCTGTATTTTGAGATGTATAAACCGAATCGGAAAGCACTACCTGCTCTGAACCCAGGCAAAGTGCATTTTTGTTTAAATTAAATTGAGCTGAAAGACGACCCACACGAACTTTATGTGACGAAACTACATTTACGGTACAACCAAAATTATCTTTTAATACAACTGCCGGTGTATAATCACCTTCACGAGTATAGTTGTAATTTAATCTGTTTGATGCCGTATTGTCTGTTCGCGTATCGCCATTGCCAAAGTCCCAAATCGTAGTAGTGGTATTTTTGAATGATGCATTAAATCCTACATTTAACGGAAGACAACCGGAATCCGGCGTGAAAGTAAATTCACCGCTCGGACCGGATACAATAATATAATCTTTTTTGAAGACCGTATCTGTACAATTGTTTACATCGGTAACGATAAGCCTAATGTCAAAAGAATCAGCACGGGTATAAACTGCTTGTGGAGTTGTATTTAAATTATTACTGGAATTGCCATTTCCAAAATCCCATGAAATCGACTGATAGGTAGTAGAGGTATTGTTTAATACCTGAAAATTGGAAATCAAATCAGGACAACTTTTAAATCTCGGCGAAGCCGTAAAGTCAACATGCAAATTTTTAATATGTACGTATTGATTTTTACTAATAGAAACAGTGCAGCCACTGGAATCGGTTACGGTGAGTATAATTGTATAATTTCTTTCTTGTGAGAAATGATGATCCGGAGATGCATCAGTGGATGTTGTTCCATCACCGAAATCCCATAAATAGGATTGTATTTTTCCGGATGAAAGATTCGTAAAATGGATGGTAGTGCCCGCACAAACAAAATCTTTATCAGCTGAAAAATCAACATACGGTGCATCTATTGTGATTGTTTTTGTTAAACTGCGAACACAGCCGTTGTTGTTTTCTACAATAATTTTTACCGTGTGTGTGCCTGAAGTTGTAAATGTGTGATTTATTTGATAGCCACTCAAATTTATGGTACTGTCAATCAGCCATTTTATACTTTTTATTCCGGATAAATTTGCCTCACTTGAGTCTTTAAATGTATAAGTGGCCGGTAAGCAATTGCCGGAGTGTTGCATAGTAAAATTAGGATGCACATCATAAACCTGTACAGTATCAATTCGTGTAGAACGCACGGTACACCCATTTTTTAATTTCATCTCTAAGGTTACATAATAAGTGCCTTCATTAGGGAAAATGCCATAAATATTTCGCCCGTAACCACGTATGCCATTTCCGAAATCCCAGGTATATGTTTGAATCATGGTGTCATATGGTGCTAAAAAATGTGCAATTAATGGTTTGCAACCTGATGTGTTTTCTGAAGTATAATTAAGATTAATGTCGGAAACAAAATCAATTAATCTGCCTATTGAATCCCAGCAACCGGTTGTAGCATTATAAACTTTAAGCTTAACCAATACTTGTTGGTTGCTTGCATAGGTATGTGTTACTGAAGGATCATTGGTAGTTAATGTAGTGCCATCACCAAAGCTCCATATTGCCGTGGTAAATCCTCGGGAAGTATTATTAAGCGTTACCGTATTGCTTCCGCATACTGTATTAATTGTAAAATCAGCTTTTGGGTAGGCAACAAAAATTTGTTTGATAGGCAGTGTGTCTCTGCAACCTCCGTTTTGTGCAACTAAATATACCGTGTATTTATCCGGATCGGAAGGGTCTTGATAAACATGTGTAGCCATTGCTCCTTGTCCTTCACCATCACCAAACATCCAGGTAAATATAGTATTAGGTGTACCACCATGCGCTTGATAAGTAACGGTTTCTTTGTGTACACATACACTGGTCAAATCAAAATCACCTGAAAATGGTGTTCTGAAACCAACATGAATTGAATCAACAGGAACGGTAACAGTTACACAAGGAGGAGGATAAACAGCAGTAACTTTTGCTAAATAATCACCCTCTTGCGTGTAAGTGTGTTGTACTCGTTCACCTGTTCCTGTAGTGCCATCGCCGAAATCCCATAAATAAGAACTAGCTGCAACATTAGGATTTGCTGAAAATTCTACTGTTAATGGCTTACATCCGAATTTTTTATCTGCTCGTGGTGAAAGTGTATTGGGTTGTACTCCTGCAAAATTTTCTTTTTTGATATAACTTATACATCCATTTGCAGAATAAGCACGCAGCTCAATTGTATATAATCCAATACTTGGTAAAAATATTGAAGGATTGGTAGCTGTTGAAGAAGTAAAAAATCCACCGGGTCCCCAAATACTCCATTGATAGTTGACAGCATTAGTGGATTGATTGGCTAAATTTAGCGTAAAAGGTGAACAGGAGAAAGTTAGAGATGAAGTAAAGTCGGCTTCTGCATTTTCGACAACATGTACGGGTAATCGAACGGAATCGCGACAACCATCATCAGTTATTGCCAGACAAGATAAAGTATAGTTACCCGGTGTATGATATATTATTTCCGGTGACTGCTCTTCGGAGTTTGTTCCATTTCCAAAATTCCAAAAATAATGTACATTCTGGAAGGTGGTGTTGACTGTAGGATGCATTGCGATATTTTCGCATATTGTCGCTTGCAAATCAACATTTATTTTGAAAGGATTTAATCTTATAGCATCTGTAATTGTTTTTGTTGTGCTGCATGAGTTTTGGTCAGTTACGGTAAGCGATACTGGAAAGTTCCCTGCAGCATAATAAGTTGCCGATGGATTTGCTGTGGATGAGGTGAGCCCATTGCCAAAATTCCAGGCATAGGTAATATTTGTATTGGGAGTAACGGTGCTTACGAAATTTGCGGTGAAAGGCAAACGGCAAGATTCATCTGTGGAAACAGTAAAATTTACGGCAGGCGGAACATTTGCTTTTATAATGTTCGGTTTTGTAATTGTGTTTTTACAGCCATTTGCATCTGTAATTATCAATGAAACGGTTAAACTGCCTCCTGCGGTATAGTTATAATTCGGATTTTGTGTCGAATTTGTTCTGCCGTCACCCATATCCCATAAAAAGGAAGTAATGGGTGCATCTCCGGATGTTGACGTGTTTTGAAACTGCACGGAAAAAGGGATACAACCCGTGGCAGGGCTAACATTAAATTGTGCAACCGGATCGTGGAAAACTGTAACTGTTTTAGTTTTGGATGAACGCAAATTTCCCTTGAATACGGTGAGTGTAACCTGATAAACACCCGGAATATTATATATGGCACTTGGATTGCAGTTGTCAGAAGTATTGCCATTGATACCTAAACTCCAAAAACAACTGTCAGGACTTCCGGACGAAGTATTCGTAAAGTTTACCAATAATGGCGAACAACCCTTATCTTTGCTCAGGGTAAAGTCAGCGTTGAGTTGTGCCATAACGGGTAACGATAAAAATATCGAACCTATTAACAACAAACGCTTAACTAATATTGTAATACGTCTTGAGCCAATACCAATATCGGCTTGCAGGGGTAATATGAAAAACATGATACATGGGTTTTTATGTTAAAACAATATTAAACCTAATTTTTGGAAATGTCAATAGAAAGTATGAAAAAAAATATCGGAATCGGAAATTTAAGTGTAGTACCTATGCGAAATGAAGCATCAGACAAGGCCGAAATGGTCAATCAGCTCTTATACGGTGAAACATTTGATATCATAGAACGCAAAGAGAAATGGATTAAAATCCAATTGCACCATGATAATTATATGGGTTGGATTGACAATAAACAATACGCATTAAAAACAGAATTTGAAGCTCACGATTGTATCGTAAGCAATTTATTTCAACAAAATCACATTAAAAAACAAACTTACTGGCTACCTATGGGAGCGCTTGTTGAAAAAAAATATTTGCAAAAATGCACTTATAATTTATCGGTATTAAATGCGGCAAAACAATTTCTGGAATCTCCTTACTTGTGGGGCGGAAGAACATTTATGGGAATAGATTGTTCCGGATTGACACAAGTTGTCTATCGCATAAATGGAATCTTGTTAAACAGAGATGCACACGAACAAGCCAAGCAGGGCAAAGCGGTGGCATTTGATGAAGCCAGAAATGAAGATCTTGCCTTTTTTAGTAATGATGAAAAAAAGATAAAGCATGTCGGTATTGTTTTTAAAGAAGATAAGCAGCTTAAAATAATTCATGCCAGCGGAAAAGTACGTATTGATACGCTGGATGAAAAAGGTATTTATAATGCGACTACTCAGCAATACACCCATCAGTTTTCACATCTAAAAAGATTTACAACATGAAAAATATTGCAGTATTGACAGGAGCTGGAATAAGTGCGGAAAGTGGCATTAAAACTTTTCGAGACAGTGATGGTTTATGGGAAAACTATAGAGTAGAAGAAGTGGCCTCTTTTGATGCATGGCAAAAAAATAAAGAACTGGTACTCGAATTTTATAACCAACGAAGAAGACAAGTTTTAAATTGTGAACCGAATGACGGCCACAAGGCTTTGGTGGAGTTGGAAAAAAAATATAACGTAACTATTGTAACCCAAAATATTGATGATTTGCACGAAAGAGCAGGATCAAAAAATATCTTGCACCTTCATGGTGAACTTTTAAAAGCTCGAAGTACAAAAGATGATAGTCTGATTTACGACTGTCGAGAAGATATCAAAGTAGGTGATAAGTGTGAGAAAGGCTGGCAATTGCGCCCACATATCGTTTGGTTTGGTGATGCTGTTCCCATGTTTGATAAAGCGATTCCCATTTTTAAAAAGGCAGATATAGTAGTTGTAGTCGGTACTTCTTTAGTGGTTTATCCGGCTGCCGGATTAGTAAACTATGCAGATTACACCGTTACTAAATATGTAGTTGATCCCAATAGACCGACTTTGTACAACGTGGAAAATGTAGAATTTATTGTGAAACCCGCAACAACAGGTGTTCGGGAAATTGTAGACAGATTATTGGAAGAGGCATGATAAATGAAAATCAGAATCCATGGAAAACACTGAAAACTGAAATTGTTTATGACAACAATTGGATAACTGTTTTTCATAATGATGTGATTACACCGGGCAATACAAATGGCATTTACGGAAAAGTGCATTTTAAAAATTATGCCATTGGCATCGTGCCCGTTGATGATGAAGGATATACTTATTTGGTTGGTCAATACCGCTATGCAATAAATGCATACAGCTGGGAAATTCCTGAAGGCGGAGGATTAGTGGATTCGGATATTTTAGCTGCGGCAAAGCGCGAACTATTGGAAGAAACAGGCATAACTGCCGGCAACTGGATGCACTTGTCCACGCTGCATACTTCAAATTCCGCAACTGATGAAACTGCATTTCTTTTTCTTGCACAATGTTTGTCATTTTCTGAAATGCAACCCGATGTTACTGAACAATTGCAAGTAAAAAAAATTAAGTTAGAGGAGGCCATTCAAATGGCAATGAAAGATGAAATCACAGATGCGATGAGTGTGAGCGCGTTATTGAAACTTCATATTTTAAAAGAGAAAAACAAGATTAAATTGTAAATTTATAGTTGGAACATATGAGTATGACAGAACTAAAACTTACTACCAGCTACATCGCATTTGAAAAATGGGAAGAAATTCCGGAGGAATATCAGCATTTGATAGAAGTGGCACGTAAAGCAACACATGACAGCTGGGCGCCTTATTCTAAATTCTATGTGGGTTGTGCATTGTTGCTGAATAACGGCGAAATAATCTCGGGCAGTAATCAGGAAAATGCATCCTATCCCATCGGTTTTTGTGCTGAACGCACCGCCTTGAGTGCTGCTGCATCTTTGGCTTCACACGAAAAAATAAAAGCCATGGCCATAACGGCAAGAAATGTACAAAAACCGGTATTGACTCCTGCTGCACCTTGTGGCATTTGTCGCCAAAGTATTTTTGAAGCAGAGTGCAAACATAAACAGGATATAAAAATTATTTTAATGGGTGAAAGTGGAGTTTGCTATGTGTTTAATTCCATCAAAGATTTATTACCACTGCACTTTGATGCCGATTTTTTATGAGGATATTTGTAGTGAGTATTAGGTATTGAGTAGTGAGTATTGAGTATTGAGTAGTGAGTATTGAGAACTAATAGCTAATAACCAATAACTAATAACAAATAACTAATAGCCAATCACCAATAACTAATCACCAATGACCAAACACCAACATGGACTTTCTTAAATCTATAACCGATAATAAACTCGTCAGCAATGTGAAATCTGTACAACAGATGATGAAAACAGTTGCCAACTTGACGGCTTTAATTTCGGATAATAAAGTATCCAACTCTGTAAAAGAAATGCTGAAAGGCTTGCGTGATGTCATTTCCGAAAAACCCAATATTACCGCAGTCAATCATTATATCAACCATTTTTTGTTAAAACTTGAGCCCGAAAACCAACCCATTGTTATTAAAGAATTGTTGGAAGTATTTCATGAACGCTGGAAAAATGTGGACAGAAAAACAGCAGAAGTGGCCAGCAAAGAATTTGACTTTGAAAATAAAACCATGTTGCTTTTTGGCAATGATATCAATATACAATCACTGATAGAATTGCTGGACGTGCAGCAAAAGAAATTTAATCTCATTCAGGTTATTTCAAAACAAGATAAAATAGGCAAAGAGCAAGCAAAAATTATTGCAGACAAAGGGTTGAAAATAAAAGTGATTGATGATGCCGGAATCGGTAAATTTTTAGGTCAGATTGATGTCGTTTTATTCGGTTGTGATTTAATTATGAATGATGTTACGATTTGCAATTCAGGTGCACATCTCATTACAGCAGCAGCCAAAACGTACTCCATTCCTGTATTTGTTTTAGGCGACAGCCGTAAAATTCTCAATAAAAAATTCTTTAGTCAATCAATAGTTGAATCTTTAATTGGCAAAGATAAAAAGCCGGCTTCGCAGCTTTGGAAAGATGCACCCGAAAATGTGGATGTAATTTTCAATCATATCGAAGAATTGCCCAACCACTTGATTACCAAATTTATTTTGGAGAAAGAAGCATACACATATAACGAATTGAATGATAAAATAGAAAAAGTACTGGTTGCTAATTTTTTCTAAAAATTCGTTAATTTGCAATATTGGAACAAACTTTGAGTTAACTTTATGTAGCGTGAAGACGTTATAAAATTAAGACACATGTTACACGTAGAACAAATACAACAACGGGAAGCCGACAGGCAATCAGGAATGCTGACAGCTGCCACTTTATTGGCATTTTTTCTGATATTGTTTTTTATAAAAATGAATCATCCCACACCGCCACAAGATGCCATATCCGGCATAATGATAGATTTTGGCGATAACAAAGACGGTTTGGGAGATGATAACGAACATTTAGCAGGTGGCAGCAGTAACGAGCAAACGGCAAGTGCCAGCACTCCAACTCCGGCACAACCGACACCAACTCCAACACCGAAACCTGTAGTGAGTAGTACGCCAACACCATCGAAAACAGTAACGGCGCAAGACCCAAATGCTATTGCCATAGCACAACAAAAAAAGGAAGAAGAACGCATCCGTAAAGAACAGGAAGCGGAACAAAAGCGCATTGCAGATGCCATTAAAAAAGCAGAAGCAGACAGATTGAAAAAAGAAAAGGAAGAAGCACAAGCTAAAGCACAAGTTGCTGCAGTATTTGGCAAGGGCAAAAACGGAAATGGCAATGGTACAGGTACATCAAGTGGAAATGGAAATGGAAACGGGCAAGGCAATACCAAACCCGGGGGCAACCAGGGTGCAACATGGGGACAACCCGGAGGTTCTCCCAATGGTACGGGAACAGGAACAAACGGAAGTGGTCCTGGTAGTGGCGATGGCATGTCCTACGATTTAAAAGGCAGAACTTGGCGACAAAAACCGTTAGTATTTGATAATACTCAAAAAACAGGGAATGTAGTTGTGGCGATAAAAGTTGACAAAAACGGCAATGTAGTATATGCTAAATATCAGCAAAAAGGAAGCACTACTACAGATTCTTACTTGATACAAATATCTGAACAAGCTGCATTGAAGTCAAAATTCAGCGCAGACCCCGGAGCAGAAGAAGAGCAATTTGGTACAATTACATTTAAATACAGGGTGCAGTAAAAGGGCAATTAATCGGTTGATTCTAGTTTATCGGTAAGTGTATTACAAGAGACTTATAAATTTACAATTTTGTTTAAGTTTTTAGATAGTTAATTAATTCAACTTCCAAAACTCAAGCTTATTTTCTTCCATAATAGGAGCTATTATGCGATGATGCAAACTGTCGTATGTAATGTCTGCAATGCCATTATATGATTTATCTAATGGAAAATTTGAAAGGGTTTTCGTTTGCAAATCAAAAATATGAATCTGTGCTTTTGTAGTATTTCCATTGGTCTGCCAGTCTGAAAAATAGAGCTTATCTTTCCGATAAAATAATCAACACAGAAAATCTATACTTAAAAAAATAAATAAAATAGCCGTGTACCAGTCTGCAAAATTATTGTTTGATTTTTTAATGCTGATTCTGAAAATGAAATGAGTGATACAACCGACAAGAAACCAACCCGCAAAATTCTGAAATGGAGGATATGCCCTGTTTTCCCAAACCCAGAGCTGATGTTTTACTGCAAAAAATTCTAAGAGTATATCTAAGAGTACTAACAATATTGCACCAACAAGTATTGCTAAAAACGGATTTCTGACAAACCTGTCTGCTAACTGTGCTGTGCAATACGTGAGTGCAACCCAGTTTACAGCAATTATCAACGGCACTCCCATCACGGAGTAGCCTAAGGTAGGAGTATAATGATATGCCCCAAAGATTAAACCTGTGCGTACACCAATGATTTCTGCGATAAAGCCTGAAAGAAAAACAAAAAGAATAAATACAAAATACGAAATATTTTTCTCGCTGTGTGTAAATAAGATGATGCAAGCAGAGTACAGCAAAGTGAATACACTAAGCTGTTCAAAGAGCCTTTGCGAAATGCTGAGATTTAATCCAACTGCGCCTACTATGTGGATAATCACCCAATTGATAACAATCAGCTTTTTATGCTTTTCAAGAAATGAGTTCATCGGTTATTTTGGCTGACAATAAACTAATCGGAACGCCCCCTCCTGGATGCACACTGCCCCCACAGAAATACAAATTACTTATATCCGATTTGAAATTCGGATGTCTTTGAAATGCACTAAACACTTTATTGGATGCATTTCCATAGATGGCACCTTGGAAAGAAGCTGTACGCAGTTCTATAGACAGCGGATGATTTACTACTTCAGCTACAATATAATTACTAATGTCTGTTTTCAGTAGTTTGGATATTTTTTGGATGATAATTTTTCTGAACTTCTCCACCAAGAGATTCCAATTCTGACCTTGATCATGAGGAACATTGATTAGTGTAAACCAATTTTCTCCATTCGGTTGTGCATGATTTTTATTCAGTTTAGAGCTTATAAAAATATATATAGTGGGATCTACATAAATATCGCCTTTAGCAATTGCCTCAAATTCCTTTTTATAATTATCCGAGAATAAAATATTATGCACATCT
>CAZPBT010000098.1:0-10754 GCA_964584555.1 uncultured Chitinophagales bacterium | reverse complement strand
TTTTAGCAGATATTTCAGAAAATCAAAACTATAATATCGAAAAGGAAAAAAATAATTGTACAATTTGTACAGTAAAAGCAATTGCAAGAGCATTAGAAATACATCCAAGAGTCCTTCTTGACTTTGAGTAAAAAAAATCGGAACCCCTGCGGATTCCGACCTTTGATAATATCGTATTCTACTTGTACGATTAAGCTTCTTCAGGAATAACCAGCGTTTGTCCCGGATAAATTTTGTCAGGGTGGGAAAGCATAGGTTTATTGGCTTCAAATATCAACGGATATTTATTGGCATCACCGTACACATGTTTGGCAATTTTTGATAAATTGTCTCCTGCTTGCACAACATAAAACTCTTGTTCTTTAGCTTTTTGAACAGGAACAACTTGCTCTTTAATGACAACAACAATATTGTCTTCTACCTCTTCAACTCCATCAATGTTTCCTGCTGTAGCAATAATGCGTTTGCGGGCATCCAGACTATCTACTGTGCCACCGAAAATTACTTTTTTGTCCACTACCTCAACGGTAACTGTTGCAGGCAATATGCCGAATTTGTTTAAGTGGTCAACCACCTTTTGTTTTTTCTCTTCTGGAGTTTCACTGTGTCCGAAGATTTTCTCGCCTACACCTTTAATAAATGAAAATAAACCCATTTTTCTGTTTTTTTAATGAATGAATAAAAATTTACACCCTAATATAACAAAATTTATGCCAGCTAAGTTCCAAAGTTATAATCTTTATATCAACAATATTGTATGATTTTGTTTAGTAAATATATTTAATATACCGTTATGTAGTTTAAAACACATAGAAACATAGTATTTATAATAGCAGACAGTTGTTTAGTCGAAATCAGTTTAGTGCGTCAAGCAAAAAATATAGTATCGCCTTTGGCGATTATTATATTTTTCTATTCTAACCTCATCCTTTGAATTGTTCTAAAATTGAATCGAAAAAAAATCGATATCCCTATGAGTAAAAATTATAAATCAAACCGCGCAAGAGGTACTTCATAATTATACACTATCTTGAACTAAATAAGGATTAGGCTTTTCATAAATAGTCATATTTCTTAAACTTACAAAAACATTAAAATACGTATTTTGCCACTCAATTTTTTTAAAATGAGCAAGTTGTATATTTCTGATATTTTGAAGACGGTAGCCGTTGGTACGGATATTGTTGTAAGAGGCTGGGTGCGCACTAAACGCAGCAGCAAAAATGTCACGTTTCTCAATATTAACGATGGCACTACCATTCACAATATACAAGCTGTAGTAGAAGAAGGAGTAGTGAGTGAAGAGGTATTGGCACGTATAAACACCGGTGCGTGTATTGCTGCATCCGGAACACTTATAGAGTCGATGGGCAACCAAAAAGTGGAACTAAAGGTAAAATCTGTTGAAATTTATGGAGAAGCTGATCCGGATAAATTTCCCATCCAGCCTAAAAGACATTCTTTTGAATTTTTGCGCGAAAAAGCACACTTGCGTATGCGCACTGCAACTTTTAGTGCCATCTTTCGCATTCGTCATGCCGTTGCTTTTGCGATACATAATTTCTTTAATACAAGAGGATTTTATTACCTCCACACGCCCATTATTACCGGCTCTGATGCCGAAGGTGCGGGTGAAATGTTTAAGGTTACAACCCTGGATTTTGAAAATTTACCTAAGCTAGATAATGGTCATACCGATTTTTCGCAAGACTTTTTTGGCAAAGAAACCAATCTTACAGTAAGTGGTCAACTGGAAGGCGAACTGGGAGCCATGGCACTTTCTAAAATTTATACTTTCGGACCTACCTTTAGGGCAGAAAACTCCAATACCGCACGCCATCTTGCAGAATTCTGGATGATAGAGCCTGAAGTGGCTTTCAATGATTTGGAAGATAATATGAATTTGGCTGAAGACTTACTGCAATATGTCATTCAATACGTGTTAGATAATTGTGCAGATGATATCGAGTTTTTAGATAAGCGGTTTGCCGAAGAAGAAAAACAGAAACCGCAAAATGAGCGTAGTGACTTGGGTTTGTTAGATAAATTGAAATTTGTATTGAGTAACAAGTTTGAACGTGTTACTTACACAGAAGCAATCGGGATATTGAAAAATGCGAAAAAGAAATTTCAGTTTCCGGTTGACTGGGGCACGGATTTACAAAGCGAGCATGAGCGTTATTTGGTAGAAAAACACTTTAAAAAGCCCGTTATCCTGATTGATTATCCGGAGAAAATAAAAGCTTTTTATATGAAGCTCAATGAAGACGGCAAAACGGTGCGTGCTATGGACGTACTGTTTCCGGGTATTGGCGAAATTGTAGGAGGCTCTCAACGGGAGGATGATTATGAAAAACTGAAAAACCGTGCACTGCAGTTTGGTATAACCGAAGAAAGTATCTGGTGGTATCTGGAAACTCGTTTATTTGGTACATGCCCCCATGCAGGGTTCGGTTTGGGCTTCGAGCGATTGATTTTATTCTTAACCGGAATGGGAAATATTCGGGATGTAATTCCATTCCCGAGAACACCAAAAAATGCGGAGTTTTAAGCACACATGAGATGTGTGTTATAAATTCTGCGCTTAGCAAATTTCATTTTCCGTATTTTTAGCACAAATTTTTTTGCTTGAGCATACTTCGCAGATTAGCCTCCGATACGGCAGCTTATGGCATCAGCAGCATTTTAGCACGGCTGATTAATTTCCTGTTCGGATTTCTGATAATAAAATATATCACACAAGCAGAGTTTGGCACCTACACCAATTTTTATGCTTATGCTGGATTTATTTTAGTGGTGCTTACCCATGGCATGGAGACGGCTTATTTCCGTTTTGTCAATAAATCCGAATCGAAAGAAGATGCATTCACTACCGCCTTTTTTTCCGTACTCCTGGCGGTATTGTTTTTCATCTTGATTATTTATGTATTTCAGCAGCCCATTGCTGCTTATATAAAAGAACCGGCACTCTATGTTAGGCTGTTTTTATGGATGATGGTATTTGATGCTTTGTCGGCTATTCCATTTGCGTCACTGCGAAAACAAGGTCGTCCGCTTTTATTTGCAGGCTTGAAAATTTTGAATATTCTGTTCTTTATTTTCTTTAATGTGTTGTTTTTTATCTTGTTTCCGAAATTCAATTTCTCTTTCCAGACCACAAAAGTATCTTACATTTTTATTGCAAATATTTTAGCCAGTGCGCTTACGTTTTTACTGTTGCTCAAACAATTAGATCAGCTACATTTCCGATTGGATAAGGCATTATACAAAACAATGCTCAGATACGCATTACCCATCATGCTGGTAGGTTTTGCCGGGATGATCAATGAAGTTTTAGACCGTATCATCATGACACGCTTATTGCCTTTTGATGATTTGACTAATAAAGAACAATTGGGTATTTATGGCTTCAATTATAAGTTTGCCATGATGGTTACCATGTTTTTACAAGCCTATCGCTATGCCGCAGAGCCCTTGTTTTTTAAAAACGCAGACAAAGCAGACAATAAGCAAATGCTGGCCAATACCATGAAATATTATGTCATTTGTGTGTGCGTCCTATTTTTATCCATTACCTTATTTATGCCATTGATACAATATGGTTTTATCCGCTATTCACCAAAATCAACAGCCTATTTTTCAGGTGCAGGAATAGTGCCTGTATTGCTCATTGCCAATATTTGTCTGGGTATGTATTTTAATATCTCCACGTGGTACAAAATAAAAGACAAAACATATGTGGGCGCAATTATTGCTGCCATTGGTGCGTTAATAACGATAGTGATGAATGTGGTTTTAGTGCCGATATATGGCTATTGGGGAGGTGCGTGGGCAACCTTAGGCTGTTATTTCAGTATGGTGATAATAGGCTACATAACGGAACAGAAAAATTACACGATACCTTACAATACAGCACGCATACTGTTTTATTTTTTCTTTTCCATTGCCATCTATCTGCTATTTGATTTTGTATTGAAAAACAACTTGCCTACTTTGTTATTAAAAACCATCACTGCATTTATCTTACTTTGCTTGTACATGGCAATCGTCTATTTTATTGAGAAGAAAAAAATTGCTGTTTGATAAAGTAAATTCCAAAGTGTTATATTTGGAGTATGAAAATCAAGATTGTCAATAATTCGGAAAACCCGTTACCAACATATGAAACCAGCGGCTCTGTAGGTTTAGATTTAAGAGCGCATTTACAGGAACCCGTGATGTTGAAACCACTGCAACGTGCTTTAATACCTACCGGCTTACATATCGAGCTGCCAGACGGGTATGAAGCTCAAGTGCGCCCGCGAAGTGGGCTTGCACTCAAGAAAGGGCTTACCGTACTAAACTCTCCAGGTACTATTGATTCAGATTACCGGGGTGAAATAAAAATTATCATGATTAATCTTTCCAATGAAACCACGATCATTAATACCGGAGAACGCATTGCCCAAATGATTATAGCCAAAGTAGAAAAAGCCCAATTGAAAGAAGTGGATGAACTCAACGAGACCGAACGTGGCGAAGGTGGTTTTGGGCATACGGGCATTAAGTAATCCAGAATATATTTTGTAATTATCATTAAGCCTTTTAATAAGGGATATAGTTTACTTAGTTTATTTAAATAATATGTTGGATTTCAAAATGTGTCTAAACGCTAAAAATATCTCGTACGCTTTTTGATGAAGTGTGAAGCCTGCTAAATAATGTTAAGAATGCGACTTGTTATTGAACCTTGCAAGCATTTAGTACGTTTTTCGCAATAGATTCTTAAATTAATTGCTATTTTAACACACGATATGAGACAACATCTTTTATTTGGTAAACAACTCTCTTTATTCATTTTATTGTGCATGCTTGTCAGTTGGCAACAACCGGCATTTGCCAAAAAAAAGAAAAAAGATAAATCGGCTTCAGTAGCCGGCAGCAAGAATGACCTTGCTCTTCAATCCTTATTCATAGAAGGGACGAAAGCCTATCTATTAGGGAATAACGAAGAGGCTCTGGCTAAGTTTAACGAAGTACTGAAAAAAGATAAAAACAATGCAGCAGCATATTATCAGTTGTCACGCATAGCTTTCGAAAACGGAAATGCCACAAAAGCACTCAGTTTTATCAATAATGCGATAAATATTGATCCTAAAAACGAATATTACTATATGTATCAGGCTGAAGAGAAAGCCTCATTAGGAGATTACGAAGGCGCAGCCAAAGCTTATGAAACGCTTACAAAACTCTATCCACGTGATTACGACAACTACTTCAGTCTGGGTTATATGCTTACCAAAGCCAATAAATACAGAGAAGCCATAGATGCTTATAATTTACTGGAACAAAAAACAGGAGTGAGTGAGGAACTGACATTTCAGAAGCAACCTTTATTTATTAAATTGGGTAAGATAGATGAAGGAGCTAAAGATATTGAGAAACTTATTAAAGCATATCCCGATGAACCCCGTTATATTGGCTTGATAGGAGAGCTGTATGAAGCTAATAAACAATACGACAAAGCCATAGAAGCATACAACCGCGTATTTACGGTAGAGCCAGATAATGCAGAAGCCATGCTGGCACTGTCGGAAGTATATCGCAAGAAAGGTGATGAAGCCAAACGCATGGAGTATATCAACAAAGTATTTGGCAATAAAAATATTGATATTGATACTAAGATTTATTCATTCATTCCGTTTGTAGAACGATTACAAAAAGATTCATCAACAGAATCAAGAGATGCAGTAATGAAAATGGCAGATATGATAGTGGCTGCTCATCCGGATAATATAAAAGCTGTAACGGTACGGGCAGATGCATTACTTAACAGTAACAAGAAAAGTGAAGCACTGGCTGAATATCTGAAAGCAGTAAACATGGATGAAGCACCCGGTACGGTGTGGGTGCAAATTTATCTGCTGGATGCAGAGATGGAACAATATGACAGTTTAATTGCTCATACTAAACTGGGTATCAGCAAAAATCCGAAAGATGTGTTAGGGTATTTCTATAATGCCTTGGGTTATCAAAATAAAAAAGAATACACCCCGGCTTTTAATACCTTACAGAAAGGATTTGATGTAATGAAAAGCAACAAGCCGGATGCATTTGCATATACACCACAGCTCAAATTACAAATGTTGATTTCGTTGGGTGATGTGGCATTTGAACTGAAAAAATATGAAACGTCTGACAGTGCTTATGACGCTGCATTAGAAATTGACCCGAATAATGCTACTGTACTGAACAACTATGCCTATTATCTCTCCGAGCGAAATATAAAACTGGAAAAAGCGGAGCGCATGAGTAAGAAATCAAACTTACTCGTTGATAATAATTCAGCATTTATTGATACGTACGCATGGATTATGTACAAAATGAAAAACTACAAAGAAGCTCTAGAGTGGATGGAACAGGCCATGCAAATTCCTGATTCAAAAGAGCGTGCAGAACTGTTGACACACTATGGAGATATCTTATACAAAGTAGGCAGAGTAGATGAAGCAATGCAGCAATGGCAGAGAGCTATTGATAAAGGCGGAGATAAAATTCTGTTGCAAGATAAAATCAAAAATAAAAAAGCAGACTAATGAGAAAGGATGTTTCTTTCTATCGAGCCGGTTTTGAAAAACACCTGCTTTCTGTCGGATTGATTTTTCTGGTACTGTTCACCGTCTTTCTTTCGGGTTGCAAACACCGCAAAGAGATAGCCAAAACACCACAAAATCAAGATACGATTGCCACAGTGAAACCACCTGCTCCGGCCAAAAACATTGACCCCAATGTGGCGAAAATACTGCAGCAATTACAAAAAAACCAACTGGTATTCAAAGAATTATCTGCCAGATTAAAGACAAAAGTCAAATCGCCCGACCTCAATCAATCTTTCACTACTAACATTCGTTGGAAAAAAGGCGAAAAGATATGGCTATCTATGTCTATTATTGGCATCGAAGGAGTACGTGTACTCATCACTAAAGATAGTATCAAAGTAATGGACAGACTTAACGACCGCTATATTCTGAAACCCATCAGTTATATCAAACAAAAAGCTTTGATTGACTTGTCATTCACCGATATCGAAAATTTATTGTTGGGGCAGCTTCTGTTTACGGATACTGCGAATACCAAATTTGCAGATAACCCTGCGAATATCACTTTGACATCTAACAGTACCCGCTTTCTGAATACCATTATTTTTAATAAACCGTCACAATTTCTTTCTTCTATGTTTGTAACGGATAAAATTAACAATCAGACACTGACTTCATCTTATACCAATTACCAAACACAACTGAACAAACAATTTTCTATGGAGCGGAATCTGGTAGTAAAAAGCAAAGGAGAAACATTCGAGATGCAGGCAACTTTTCAGGCGATAAAAGCAGAACAAGGATTGGATTATCCATTTCCCATAAAATCAGGCTATAAAATTGAGAAATAGTGGAAGACATATTGTTGTAACCGGATGCATCGTTGTATGCATTGCACTTTCATTTTTTTCCGTTACGGCGCAAGATAAAAAAACACAATTAGAAGCAAAGCGAAAGAAACTGGAAGAGGAAATAAAATTTACTCAGAAATTATTACAGAAAACCAAAGCCAACAAAGATGCCACGATGGCTGATTTGAATGCTTTGAATGAACAAATAAAATTAAGACAAACACTGATAGAAGAAGTGGGCGTTGAAATCAATGCTTATTCTGCTAAAATCAATGAAAATGTTGAACACCTCAAAACAGAAGAACAACAATTAAGTCAACTGAAAAGCGAATATGCGGATGCGATTGTGAAGACGTATAAATATCAGCGCTTTGCAGATAAACTGATGTTTGTGCTCAATGCCGAGAGTTTTGCCCAGGCATGGCGCCGCATTAATTATCTTCGCAAATATGCGGAGTACCGCAACCAGCAGGTGGCTCAAATTGTTGATCAGAAATCAGCGATTACAGGGCAAATAGCCCAAATTAATGATAAGAAAAAAACAAAAGAGCAACTGCTACAAGGAAAGGTACAGGAAGCAAATCAGCTGAATAAGACGGTAGTACAAAAAAACCAAGTGGTACAATCACTAAAAAAACAGGAAACGTTGCTTACCTCCGAGATACAGAAGAAGAAAGTAGCACAGCAGAAATTAGATGCGCAAATAGAAATTATCATTAAAAAAGAAATTGAGGCTGCCCGTCTGGCGGAAGAAAAACGCAAGAAAGAAGAAGCGGCTAAAGTGGCGGCAGAACTGGCTAAAAAGAAAGCAGCGGAGGAGGCTGTCAAAAAGGCGAAGTCTGAAGGTAAGAAAGTAACGAAGGAGATGGAAGATGCCGCTAACAAGAATATTGAAACGCCTGCAAAAATTACGACAACTCCGGAGTATGACTTGCTGACAACGAGTTTTGCCAGCAACAGAGGTAAACTGCCTTGGCCGGTTGAGAAGGGATTTATCAGCAAAGGTTTTGGACGGTATAGTCATCCGGATTTGGATAATGTATCATTTGAAAACAATGGCGTTGACATCCGTACAGATGCCAATACAAATGTGCGCTGTGTATTTGAAGGCAAAGTGGTCGGTATATTAAACAACCCTACATTTAAAAATGCCGTTATCGTTTCACACGGCGATTATTTTACCGTGTATTCCAAACTGGCATCGGTAAATGTGAGCAAAGGTCAAAAGGTAAGTACCAAACAGGTAATCGGCATGGCCTATACCGATGAGCAAAGCATTACCGAAGTGCATCTGGAAGTGTGGAAGGGTGCAGCCAAACTCAACCCGGCAGACTGGATTTACAGGAAGTAAATTGACCAAGAGCCATAATATATAAATAAATTTCTCCGATTATTTTCCGAATTTTGTGTGCATGTCTTTGAGATATAATTTTTGCATTGGTCTTTTTGTTGTACTCATAACGGCGTGCGAACCCACGCCCTTGGCAAAAATTAAAGCTATGTTTAATGAAAAACAAACGGAAGTAGAAGTAGCTGACAGTGTACAGTTTGTTTATAAAGAAAACGAATATACAAGAGCCATCGTTACAGCCGATACGGTTTATCACTACAATAAAAACAACAACAAAATGGAATTTCGCAACATGGTGGTGCGTTTTTATGATAAACAAAAATTAGTGTCTGTACTGGAAGCAAAATACGGCGAGAATAACGATAATGAAAAATGGATAAAAGTATCCGGAAATGTGCATATGGAAAATTACAAATGGGAAATTATGGAAACAGACGAACTCATTTGGAATATGCAAGCCAAGAAAGTCTGGACAGAGCGACCAGTAATTATAAAAACACCGGATAATTTTATACGCGGATCCAGTTTTATATCAGATGAAGATTTTTCCAATTATACCATACGCAAAATTTCAGGCATAGTCCATGTCGATGATACAAAAGGTTTTTAATCGTACAAACAGGTGGCTGTTGCTGGCTGCTTTAGCCACCATTTTATGGCTGTTCCGCTCTGTTCAATTCGGGTTTCTTCAGGGAAAAAGCTGGATACTGCTCATTATTATTTTGGTCAGCATTTATTTTTACAGACAAAATAAAAACAAGCATGAAAAGACATAACCCGCTTTTGTTGTTATTAAGTTTGCTCATTGTTGCCTGCAATACTTATCAGGCAAAATTTCCGGATGATTTTGCGGGAAAGTGGAAGATGGATATGGATGGGATAAATTCGGTTGATAAATGGACAAAAATTAATGATACTGTATATGTAGCAGAAAGTTTTCTGGAAGACAATAAAACAGAAAGTATCATCTTGTATAAAAAGGAAAATGACTGGTACTATGTTCCCACGGTCTTTCTGGAAAACAACGGCCAACCTGTTAAATTTAAGCTGATAGAATCAACACGTAATAAGTTTGTTTTTGAAAACAAAGAACACAATTTTCCGCAGCGGTTTATCTATCGTTTCCGCTCATCCAAAGATTTAGTTGTTTCCTTAAACGGAAACGGCAAACAAGAAGATATTTATTATCTCAAGGAGAAATAATATATAGGAAATGATTGGTCGTGTTTTAGACACATTGATAGTTTACTTAGTCTTTCATCTTAATCTTCAGCTGCAGAAAGTCAGACGACAAAAACTAAAAGATGATTTCAATGAAGTTGCTCAAACAGAAGATCTTGTTTATGTTTTTCCAGTTCAAACAATAATTCATTGTTAGTTATTTGGATATCTATTTTGTTGCTGTCAATTTGCACCTGCATGCTATCCCCTCTAAATATGAACTTGTTTATTTTTGAAATGAGATTAAGTCCTTCAACATTATTTTGAAATGAAAATCTTTCTTCATTAAATGAGCTGATATAATAACCTAAGATGATACTGAAGTCAGCATTCATACAATTTCCCTCATTTGTATTTTCAAGTTGAGTTATTGAATATTTTTGGGAAAAATCAATATAAGATAGTAGTCTATTTAAATTAACGGAATGTATCTGTATTATATTAGTTGAGCTTTGAATGCATTGAATATCATTAGGTAAATTATTAAGCATTAATAGTTTGTTACCTGTAATGATAATAGCCTTAATTAATTCGGATTTACTTTCAATACAAGAGCAAATCTTAGATGCATTGAACTGTTCATGGCTTTGAACGTGCAACAATCCGGCTAATAGATAATAATAGTCTGGTTTAAAATTTATAAATTGTTTCTTCCAAAAATAAATCTTTCTGTCCTCTAACATTGCCTTACAAATTACCCAAAAAACACATAACAAACAATAATACTCAGTACGATGCTCACCAGTTCGGCAA
>CAZPBT010000097.1:0-10823 GCA_964584555.1 uncultured Chitinophagales bacterium | reverse complement strand
TGGGAGCAAATGATAGATACGAACGTAAAAGGGTTGCTCTATATGATACGCGAAGTTTCACCCTTAATGATAGCACGGAACGAGGGCCATATCATTAATGTGGCATCGCTGGCAGGTTGGGAGGCATACGGCGGAGGGAATGTCTATTGTGGAACGAAACATGCAGTGCGTGCAATCTCACGCAGTGCCCGCATCGATTTATTACAGCATAACATTAAAGTATCGGTTATCAGCCCGGGGGCGGCAGACACCGAGTTTAGCCTCGTGCGTTTCAAGGGAGATAAACAAAAAGCAGATGCGGTTTACGATGGTTTCAAGCCCTTACAGGCTGAAGACGTGGCAGAAAGTATTTATTTTATGGCCAGCCAGCCGCCTCATGTCAATATTGAAGAGATTTTTATTTTGCCTGCAGCTCAAGCCACGGCAACCATTGTACATAAACAAAATTAATACCTATGGAAGAACAGATAACTCAAGCACCGGTAATGATTTATTCGGAAGCCACACCGAATCCGAATACTTTAAAGTTTGTAACGAATAAAGCATTGTTTTTAAATGACAGTGTTGAATTTTTCTCGGCAGAAGAAACACAGGAGGCACCACTCGCCACCGAACTATTTAAGTTTAATGGAGTCAAGAGTGTCTTTATAAGCAATAATTTTATTTCTGTTAATAAAGAAGATGAAATATTGTGGGCTGAACTGATGATACCTGTAAAGGATTTTATCAAACAATATATTTCAAGCGGGAACCCCGTCTTCACGGAGCAATTCATAAAGCCTGAACGCACGGCATCTAATGCCGTAGCAGATGATGATGAAGATGTAGTCATTCGGATTAAAGGTGCATTAGATAAATACGTGAAGCCGGCTGTGGAAATGGACGGTGGAAATATCTCCTTTGTTCGTTTTGAAGACGGCATACTGGTATTACAGCTTCAAGGTTCTTGCAGTGGCTGTCCTTCATCAACCGTTACCTTGAAACAAGGCATCGAAAATCTGATGAAACGCTTTATACCGGAAGTGCAGGAGGTGGTAGCCGAAAATGAATAAGCTAAACCGCTTATTCATCTTATTTTATCCATCTTGCATATTGTTCTATACAAGACGAAAGCCTGTTCTCAAGATAGGTGTTTGCTCCGGTTAATTGTGTGAGAATAAGTACGGCTTCATCACGGTAAACACTAATTTTATTTATATTCCAATGAGCCGGAGGTTGTTGTAAATTGGTAATTCTGTCAGCTAATTTTACACAGGCTACCGTTGACCCTTGTAGTTTTATTCTGCTTAATGAATCCGGCATCTGTTCGTTATCGGGCAATCGTTTATTCTTTGTCAGTGCAAGTACGGCATTGGTCACTAATTCTCCGAATGTTGATTTCAATTCTTCCATGTCAGTAGGTGTATCTTCTAACACGTCATGCAATAAAGCAGCCTGAACAGCAAGATTAATATCCGGTATAGGCTGATGTTGGTGTGCAATAAGTATTTCCATGGCTACATTACTTAAATGGACAACATATGAAATTTTTGTGCCTGTTAAATACTGATCTGCTGTCGAATGCTTTTCCCCGGCATATAAAATCGCTTTCTGATAAATTTCCTGTAAACAGTACAGTTTCATCTTGTTCTAAAAATACGGTTTATCTTTTACAAAATTGACATGCGCAGCAGGCAGCCTTTCATATCTTAAACAGAATACCGTATTTTTGCAAAATGGATACAGTAAAAATCATAGAATGTCCGAGAGATGCCATGCAGGGTATCAAAGAATTTATACCTACAAATCAAAAGATTGAATACCTGAATGCCTTATTAAAAGTGGGTTTTCAAACGATAGATTGCGGCAGCTTTGTTTCAGATAAAGCTATACCGCAAATGGCAGATACCCGCATTGTGCTTTCTCAGTTAGAGCTGGATGAAACAGATACGTTATTGTCTGTTATCGTAGGAAATAACCGTGGTGCGGAAGAGGCAGGAGATTTGGATGAGATTACATATGTAGGCTATCCGTTTTCAATTTCCGAAACTTTCCAGATGCGCAATACCAATTGCACATTAGAAGAGTCTTTATTGCGTGTTGATGAAATACAAAATACCTGTGCCGTTCATGGCAAAACTTTTGTTTGTTATATCTCTATGGCGTTTGGAAATCCATACGGTGATTTTTATGATCCGGCATTGGTAGAACACTGGGTGGACAGGTTGCTGGAATTGGGCATTACTAAATTTTCCGTTTCTGATACAATAGGTGTTGCTACGCCCGAATTAATTACAAGCGTATTCACCACATTAAAAACAGATTTTCCGGAAATAGGATTTGGTGCGCATTTTCATACTACACCTGCAACCTGGGAAGAAAAAATACAAGCGGCATGGGATGCAGGCTGCAACAGATTTGACGGTGCTATTAAAGGATATGGCGGATGCCCTATGGCTAAGGACGAGCTTACGGGCAATATGCCCACCGAAAAATTACTGGCATTTTTTGACGAACGCAATATTCAGCACGGTTTGGATAAAGAAGCTTTTATTGAAGCCATGAGTCTTGCCAATCAGCTATTCGGTAAATACGCTTAAAAAACTATTACGCAGTTTTTTTCTTTCTTTCTTTGATTTGCTGCAAACACCAGACCATACCGCAGCTTGCCAGCAGGATATAAAAGGGCATACTCGGCAAGCGGTAGCGGGCATACGAAATAATACCACTTATCAGTACAAAATATCCGGCTGAGCCCAATAAAAATAACATCAATAAGGTTTGTTTTTCTTTTATCATACGCCATACTCCAATAGCGGCAAAGCTATAGACTACTGCCAGAAACAAAGCAACATACAACCCTATAAGCACTTCATAAATGGTTTTTTGTTTGAAAAACTTCTGTATCAGTACGAGCACTCCATTGGTATATTTTTCTTCTTCCGTAAATTTCCTGGCTGGCAGTCGCAACACATCTGTCAGGCTTTGTGTGCCTAAACTCAAGTGAATTTTCACCGTTCCGGTTAAATGCGTTTTTAGATAATCCGGAAAATGAGCAGATAAAATTTCATTTGCCATTTCGCCGTCCAGTTTTTCTTTCAAAAATGGATTACTGTCGTATCTCCATCCCCTTTTTTGCAGTTCAGTTTCAAATGATTTATTGATTTCGTCAATGGTTTTATGTTGTCGCTTTGCTTCATAATAACTGGCATTCCAGAATAATAAATTATACCCTTGTATGTTAGATACTTTATATGCACCGTACAATTTATAATTGCGCAAACACCAAGGTGCAATAGTAACATAGTAACATGCGAGCAAAATAATTGCATAACCAAATGCCTTTTTCTTGTTTTGCATAAAGAAATAAATGAAAGTAAAAACTGCCACACAAAGCACATAATATTGAGAGATGGGTCGTATCAGTGTGGAGATGCCTAACAAGATACCCGCAAAGCACAGTTGCACCAGTCGGTTTTGTTTTATACTTAGTAAAAACAGATAGAGCGCAGATAAAAAGATAAAGGTATACAGTGTTTCTGTAAGCAGATAGTAGATATATACGATATGATGCAAATCTATAGAAAATAAAAAAGCAGCTATAATTCCTGCAGTCTCGCCAAATAATAACTTACCGCATTTATACATCAGCATTATCGAACCTAAATTGATAAAAATTTGAAGAAATAGAACATACTTTGGCGACTCGCCAAAAATTGAATAAACCAAACTGACGAAAAAAGGATAAGCAGGTGTGCGGAATGCATTATAACAAAAACTGAATTCATTTTTAATACATAATGCCAGTTGGTGATAGCCCAGGGAATCAAAAATGAGAATGACATGATTCAGTATAGCTGTATTCCAGGGCTCAAAACGGATAAAAAACAGCAACCTGATTATTAAGGCTATGCACAAGATTATGATAAGCAACTTATGTTCTTTGATAAAAGAAGACTTCACGCTATAAAGATAAAAATTTTTAGTGCATGATTAGTCAGAATCACAATCTATTAAAATATGCACTATTTTTATTTTTTTAACGTAAATAAGAATTCTTGAATTATTTTGACAAATCTTTACAAATAAGATTCGTCATTTTGCAGTATGTATAAATACAGAAACAAGATTAAACTAATCTGCATTTTATTATTACTCTATTTACTGTCTTGTAAACTTATGTCAGATTTCTTATTGCGTACAAGAAATTGTGAAATAAAATATGAGCACTATTTTCCTAATGCACGAGTTGATGAAGTGCAAATCAACACCTGCGATCAACATCTTATTTCAGCATGGTTTATAAGAAAGGATACTTCAAAAGCTGTAATTTTAGCACCAGGCAAAAGGCAAAACAGACTAGCAATGATTAATAAAGCTCGCTATTATTTAAAGCGAAACTATTCTGTATTAATGCCCGACCTCAGAGCTACAGGAAACAGCAAAGGTGAGTATAATTCATTGGGCTACTATGAACGATTTGATATTGAAGCTTGCTATGATTTTCTGAAAAAGAACAATTTTAAGACAGTAGGCGCACAGGGTCATTCTTTGGGTGCTGCAGCAATTGTATATACTACACTGGAAAAATACAAATTTGATTTCCTGATACTGGAATCTTGCTATGATAATATGCAACATGCATTTGAGAATCGCGTACACTTGTTATATATGCCGGCTTTTTTGTTTAAGCCCGTTTGTTGGTTTGGTGAAGCCAAAATAGATGTCGATTTGGATAAACTCAACCCGCAGCAATTAGTAAAAAACATCAAAGTTCCTGTTTTATTTTTATACGGCGATTCAGAATGGCAACTTCCGATTGAAGAAAGTGAGAGCCTGTATAATGCATGTGATTCAACTAATAAAATGAAACATGTTTTTAAAAATGGAACTCACGAAGATTTCAGCATTCGGTTTAATAAGGCATATGAGCAAATAGTGGACAGTTTCTTGTCAGTAAATCATTTGTAAGCTTTCTACAATAACTTTTATGCTATCGTGGTTTTATTGCCACTTACCGAGTCCATAAAGTCTTTCTTTTTTCGTTTGGATATTTCGAGCTTAGTGCCATCACTCATCACACAAATATTATCAGCATGATCTATTTCTTTCATGTGTAATAAATTTATCAAATGCGATTGATGAATGCGCATAAAATTGTAGGGCAACAACTTCTCTTCAAAATACTTTAATGTTTTGGACACCATGTATTTCTTATGATTTACCAGATAGACTAAGGAATAATTACTCTCCGATTCCAGTCTGATGATATCATTTACCTTTAAAAGATGTACGCCTTCTTTGGTCGTCACCATTAATTTATAATCCTGTTGTTCTTTAGTCTTTAAATTTTCTAAATACGTCTGTACTTGTGCAATTTGTTTCAGAGATTCCTTTTCATTCAAACGGGTTTGTACTTTCAGTAATGCAGTTTTTAAATCTTTCTCTTTAATAGGTTTTAATAAGTAATCAGCTGCATTATTTTTTATGGCGTTAATCGCATATTTATCATGAGAGGTGGTAAATATTGTTTCAAATTCTACAGGATTAAGCTCAGCAAGCAAATCAATACCTTTTCCATCTGCTAATTCTACATCTAAAAATACAAGTTGTGGCTTATGTTCTGTAAGCAGCTTTTTTGCGTCACGTTTGGAATTGCAAATCCCGCACACTTTTACCGGAAGACCACTGGCTTTGATAGCCTTATGCAAGACTTCCTGAAAGATGGGTTCATCTTCCACAATTATAGAATTTATCATAGTTAGTTTCGTATTTAGTAGCATATAAATTTAAGAATAATTGTTTAGATTTATACAGCAATCTATTCTAAAAATTAAGATGACTGCCCACTCTAAGAAAATAAGCATACCGGACTTAACTACATTAACGGAGAAAGCCATCAGCCTCCGCGAGCAAAAAAAATACCTGAAATCTTTACAACTTTTTAATAAGGTACTGGAAGCTGAAAATTTAGACAAAGACAGTATCGCCTGTGCATCTGTTCATAAAGAAACAGGCGACACCTATTACGAACTGAAAGAATATGCTAAAGCTTTTGAGCACCACTCCATTGCGCTTGACTTGTATTTACAAAATAAAGAACTGGACAATTATTTGGAACAACTGAAACGAATGGGCACTATGCAACAGGCAGTTTGGCAATATCCTAAAGCTCAGGAGTTGTTTCAGCAAGGGCTGAATACTGCTGTCAGAATGGGCAGCATGAAGAGTATAGTTGAATTTGAGATTTTATTGGGAAATTGCTTTAATTGGGCAGATAAATATGAAGAAGCCGAACGCTATCTGAAAAGTGCCATACAAAAAGAACAACATATCCGGATGCCTGTTTTTGAAATACGGGCTAAAGTAAGTTATGCCATTTTGCTCCGCAAGATGAAAAAATATGAAGAAGCAGAGAAATACTTTAAAATAGGGTATAAATTATCCAAAGAAAATGGCAATATCATGTTTATGGATATTACCAAAAGCTATGGTATTATGCACTACGAGTTAGGCAATTACGACACCGCTCTTTCTTTGCTTTCAGAATCAATAAAATCAAAAGAAATAAGGGAAAAACCTATAGTAAAGGCAGTTATCAACGAATATCTTTCTTTGGTTTACGAAACAAAAGGCGATTACAAAAATGCTCTTAAGCATGCACGCAATTTCTATGAAGCACGCATGACCTTGATAGAACAAGGATTTTCAGATGAAAACAACAAACTGCAAGCAAAAATCGGATTGAATGACGCAAGAAGAGAACAACATATTGCCGAAGAAACTGCACAAGCTAAAAGTTTGTTTATTGCTACCATCTCACACGAGATACGAACGCCGATGAATATTATTTTATCGACAACCGCATTGATGCAAAACGACTTCCCAAAACCAGGGCATGTCAAATACCTGGACACGCTAAAACGCAGTGGAGAAAATTTGCTGGGTATCATCAACGATATTTTAGATATCTCGAAAATAGAAGCCGGTAAGTTAGAAATAGAATACGAACCGGTTGTTCTGCAAGATGTCTTTGAGAATATTTATCAAACGATGTTGCAGCCTGCTAAAGACAAAAACTTAACGCTGTCCTACTCATTAGACAATAAGCTGACATTTCCCATTTATTCAGATGCACTCCGGCTTACTCAAATCATTACTAATCTGATTTCCAATTCCATAAAGTTTACGGCTAAAGGCGAGATTCATTTTCAGGCAAAAATAAAAAACAAGAACACGCTCTTTCTACAAATCCATGATACCGGTATTGGCATACCAAAAGATAAACTGCCAACCATTTTTGATCAATACGAGCAAGTACGTACACAAGTACAAAAGAAATATAAAGGAACAGGTTTGGGCCTGGCCATTTGCAAAAAACTGGTGGAGATGATGAATGGACAAATCAGCATAAAAAGCAAAGAGAATGAGGGTACGTGTTTTTGTATTGAGTTGCCATTTCAAAAAGCGAAGATTCAACAAACTAAGGCAGATACAATACAGCCCTTTGAGGATACATCATTTTTAGCCGACAAACACATTCTTATTGCCGATGATTTTGATGACAATCGATTTGTGTTTAAGGAAACATTGCGGTTATTTAATCCTTCAGTACTTATCAGCGAAGCAGAAAATGGCTGTCTGGCATTAGATTTTTGTAAGAATACTTCAGACATAGACCTCATTATTATGGATCTTGACATGCCTGAAATGAACGGATTTGAAGCGCTTACCGAAATTCGCAAACTTAAAAAACATAAAAAAACCAAAGTCATTGCCAGCACGGCCAGCTTAGTCAGCAATCAGGAAGATGAATTTATTGCCTTCGGATTTTCCGGTTTTTTACCAAAACCTTTTACCTTAGAAATTTTGTACGATATAATAAAAAAAGCAATCTGCTAATTAATCTTTTAGATATAATCCGGTAACATCTTTATAAGCCACATACATAGCACATATACTTGTTGGGATAGTAATAAATAATCCAACTAGTAAACAAATTGCTCCGGCGAAATTAAGTAATACGAGAAGTAAGAAAAAGCCTAACCAATTTAAATACTTTTTGGTTACCAACTTACGGCTTACGTCCAAAGATTTAATAGCATCATGATTGGCAAACCAGATTAAGAGACTGGAAAAAATAAAAAACAGGCTTACAAGCATAAGTGCTAATGATGCCAACATACTCCTGCCGGCATAGGCAGACATTTGCTGACTCATTTGTAATATATCATTTAATGAACCACTTCCGTAATTTGGACGAATCCCCAAAAACGAGATTTTAAACATTGGCCATCCGGCTATAACAAGATAAATTACACCGAATATTAAATACATGATAAAGGTCGAAAGAAATAAATCTTTAAATTTTTTGGTTCCATCAAAAAAATTAGAAAACGAATTGGGTTCTCCCTTTGCTATCTTATCTGCCACAATAAAACCTCCCACTAAGAATGGTGCTGCCATTGATGAAACAATCATTTTGACGAAAGGAATCATTCCTAATATTGCAACTGCAATACCAATAACAAACAGATATCCAATAAATCCAAAAGCGTTTTGCTTAAAGATTTCAAATCCTTGTTTAATATACTCAACTGATTGAGTAGAATAACCATGAGTTAATAAATCTTGTAATGATTTTCCCTCAGGTTGTTGACTTTGTATCAAGTCATTGTCAAGTGGTAAGTTATCCATAAGTATGATGTTTCCCGAAAGTTAATACAATTTTCAGGAAAGCAATATTATTTTTAGAGGCTCTATCCACCTATCAATTTCGCAACTAAATAAGCTGTCCCTGCTGCTACCGCACCAATAGCTGTTACTTTTAATGCTCCTTTGAATAGCGGCTGTCCGGTTAGTTTTGACTTAAAATAACCAAAAACAAACAAGCTGATTAAGGTGATAATGGCAGAATAGACCAACCCTTGTTTGGGGTCTTCAAAAAAGAAATAAGGAACGAGGGGTACTAATCCGCCTATGATATAAGAGATGCCTATGGTAAATGCCGATTTTCTGGCACGTTTCGGATCCGGTTCTTCCAACCCCAATTCATATTTCATCATAAATTTCACCCACTTGTCTTTGTCTTCTGCCAGTTCATGTACGGCATATTTTATCGTATTTTCGCTCAATCCCATAGTGCGGAATATTTCTTCAGTTTCCGCTATTTCTTTATTTCTCAGATTGTCTACTTCGTAGTATTCTCTCTTTTCTTCTGTACCGTAATGGTCTATCTCCGTTTGTCCCGCCAAATAACCGCCTAAACCCATTGCGATGGATCCGGCAGCAATTTCTGCTATTCCGGCTGTAACCACCAAATCGGTAGAAGAAACGGCACCACTCAGCCCGGCGGCTAAAGCAAAAGGCACAGTCAGCCCATCGCTCATGCCAATTACGATGTCGCGGATAAAGTCTGAACTATGTACATGTTCTTCATTATGTTCGATATTGCTTCTGTCTTTTTCTGGATGTAAATGCATGGAATTAGAATTATGAGGTTGAAAATGATATCAAAAATGTGTACGATTGTATTTTGCAAAATTACAGAATTCAATTATAAACCTGAGTTCTGGTTAAGAAAAATAAGCTGATAAAATAGTTGATTTCTCATCTTTTCCTCCACTTTAATAAGGTGGAGGAATTAAAGGAGGTGGTTCTACATAAAAAATCAACTATTTTAAATTGATACGCTTATCCGGAACTCAGGTTACAAACTCCAGTCAATTTCGCTTTCATTTCGCGAAGCGAGTATGTCATTCACTTTTTTAAAATGTTGATTTCCCAGAAAACCATTATACGCACTGAAGGGTGAAGGATGTGCTGACTTTAATATAAAGTGCTCACGCTCATCAATCAAAGCAGCTTTTTGTTGGGCAAAATTGCCCCAAAGCAAGAAGATGAGTCCTTTCCTGTTTTTGGATAATTGTGAGATGGTAGCATTGGTAAACTCTTCCCATCCCCGTTTTTGATGTGATGCCGGCTGGTTGGCTTCAACAGTTAAGATGGCGTTCAGCAAAAAAACACCTTGCGTCGTCCACTTTTGCAAACAGCCATGGCCGGGAATGACAAAGTCAGGATAGCAGTTTTTTATTTCTTTATAAATATTCACGAGGCTGGGTGGTGGCTTAATGCCATGCTGAACGGAAAAGCACAAGCCATGCGCCTGATTTGCTCCGTGATATGGGTCTTGTCCAAGAATGACCACTTTCACCCGGTCAAAGGGAGTGGAATTGTATGCATTGAAAATATCGCTGCCCTTGGGATAAATGATTTTTCCCAGTTGTTTTTCTTCACTTAAAAAGTGCTTGAGTGCTGTAAAATAAGGCTTTTCAAACTCTGCCTGCAACTTATCCTTCCATGTAGGGGCCATCTGTACTTGAGAACTTGACATAAATTTTATTTGATTTTTTGGGAAATTAGTCAATTTACAAATATCTTTGCAGTTCGTTGAAAAAAAATGGTATTTTGTTAATGCTGACAAAATTTTGTTTTTGGCGAATGGCCGCGTAGCTCAGGGGATAGAGCAACTGCCTTCTAAGCAGTCGGTCGCACGTTCGATTCGTGCCGCGGTCACGAAGAAAATCAAGCACTTAGAAATCAAGCTAAGTGCTTTTTTATTTTTTCTGTTTCAAAATTTGTAATTTGTTTTGAATTACATACATGGGTGCATTTCACAGACACAAGAGCGCTGCGCTAACTTTCGCGCCAGAGTGGGATTTGCAGTTGGCACAACTATGCCACGCACACCCCTGCGCCTCATTCTTGCGCCAGGTTGGGGTATTCTTAAAACTCTTTACGGTTCGTAGTTTGTTGGTTACAAACCAACAAAGGCGAACGTAGTG
>CAZPBT010000096.1:0-10841 GCA_964584555.1 uncultured Chitinophagales bacterium | reverse complement strand
TAGAAAATTCACCTGTATGCAAGCCGTTACCTGAGAATGAAAATGACTTGACGATTGTTTTTTGTAAAATCACTCGTTACTTTTAAATTTTAAGGTCAATCAAAGATAGTAATAAAACTGCATTCTCAAAAATGATAAACGATTAAATACAGATATTGATAAAAATGATAATACATGAAAATAGATGCATTATTTTCTGACAGATTTTGCTTCTTCAATCATAAATTTTTCTGCAGTGTCAAGATTTGAAATAACACAGAGGTGACCATTGCCATTGTTTGTAAGCTTAGTCAACTTATTAGTTACATAATCACTCGTATTTCCAAATAAGAATAATGTGAGCACTATTTTCTGCTTGCTTCCGTTCTGAATGAGCTTTTGTATTTTTTTATAATCTTTTTCCCCTGAAGTAATCATGCCATCAGTAGCCAGAATGATTTTGTTATTGCCATTTTCAATGAAACTGTTTTTGGCTGATTTATATGCGAAATCTAAAGCCTTGCCTCCATTTGATGAGCTTTCATAAGTTAAGTTGTTGATAGCGGCAAGAATAAGTTCTTTATTTTGTGCTGATGTCGGCGGTAATATTTCTTTTACTCCATCAGAAAAAGTAATTAAAGTAATCCGGTCAGAAGGTCTGAAATTATCAATCAAAATTTTAAAAGCAGATTTTAATAAGGGCAATCGATTTTGTTCATTCATGGAAGAAGAAACATCGATTAAGAAGACCAGATTATTGTCGGCATATCCATCTAATGCGGAGGTATGTATTGCCGTATCTTTTTTAAAAGGGTGAGCAGTAGTATCCGTACTGACTGTGTTTTTAATCTTCATGAAAAAATTACCCAACGTATTTTTTTTCACTCTTAAGACACCATTTACTGTATTGTATGTTCTGGCTGAAATTTGGATATCATAATCTTTTTCTAAAATTTCTCCCGATATCATAATTTCATAAATGCCCATCGTATCCGTAAGGGCAAAGAATTCATATCCTTCTGTAAGTTTAATGTTTACAGTAGCGCCATATATGGGTTTTTTAGAATCAATATCTTTAATTTGCCCTTTTATGATGGTATTTCCGCTAAATGCAGTAACGGATATTAAAGTAAAAATACATATGAGCAAAATGTTTCTCAAAAATTTGTTGTTTTACGCTATAGTGAATTTAGCTAAATTACTCGGATTTTATACTACATTTATTGCAATATTTTGAAAGTATGAAGAAAATTATTGTTGTTTACCTATTGATTGGCTATTTATTTAGTTCAATGTCGGCACAGGATACTTTGCAACGCAAAAGTGTTTACAAATTTCGATTAGGCGTTGATATTCCTATTGGCTTAATAACATTGGGTACAGGCGGTACAAGCTTTTTGCTGAAAAAGAAAAAAAAGGCTCTGACCTTAGATGAAATCAATGCGTTGAAACCTACAGATGTAAATCGTTTTGACCGTTCTGCCATTTATCATTTTAATAAAGGGTGTAAAATAGCGAGCGATGTTTTTGAAATTACGTCCATGGTCAGCCCGGCACTCTTATTTGTAGATAAAAAAATCAGACAAGACTATAAAACCGTATTGCCTATTTGGATAGAAACATTTGCTATGACTACAGCTCTTACAGCATTTACCAAAGAACTGGCACAACGCAAGCGACCTTTTGTTTATAATCCGAATGCACCCCTTGGTGACAAGATGAGCAAGGATGCAAAATCATCTTTTTTCTCCGGGCATACCAGTATTACAGCTGCCAGCACATTTTTTATAGCCAAAGTATATGCTGATTATCATCCTGAATCGAGATGGAAACCTTTATTCTGGACAGGTGCAGCAGTTATTCCGGCTGTAACCGGCTTATTGCGGTATGGTGCAGGTAAACATTATTTTACGGATGTGATTGTCGGTATGGCAATCGGTGCAACAGTAGGGATACTTGTGCCGCATCTGCATAAAAGACAATTGAGGAAATAAAAAAAGTGAAGCTGATTTATCAACTTCACTTAATTGTTGGAATATATCTGTTCCTTATTTTAAGCTACCTACCATATCCTCAGGTTTTACCCATTCGTCAAATTGTTTTGCAGTAACATATCCCAATTCTACAGCCACTTGTTTTAAGGTCTTATTTTGTTTATGTGCTGTTTGTGCTATTTCTGCAGCTTTATAATAGCCAATTTTAGTATTCAATGCGGTAACTAACATCAAAGAGTTGTCCAGATTTTCTTTGATTTTGCCGTATATCGGTTCGATGCCAACTGCACATTTATCATTAAATGAAACACACACATCTCCAATCAAACGGGCACTGTGCAAGAAGTTATAGATAATAACCGGCTTAAAAACATTGAGCTCAAAATGTCCGGTACTGCCGCCAATATTTATGGCAACGTCATTACCCATTACCTGAGCAGCTACCATAGTCATAGCTTCGCATTGTGTAGGGTTTACTTTGCCGGGCATAATCGAAGAACCCGGTTCGTTATCCGGAATATGGATTTCACCTATACCGCAACGAGGCCCGGAAGACAGCATTCTAATATCATTTCCTATTTTCATTAGAGCAACAGCTACGGTTTTCAATGCGCCATGAGCTTCGACGATAGCATCGTGTGCGGCAAGTGCTTCAAATTTGTTTTCAGCAGTAATAAATGGAAAGCCTGTAATTGTGGCAATATCTTTGGCAACATTTTTTGCATATCCTTTTGGTGTATTAATCCCTGTGCCAACTGCTGTGCCTCCCAAAGCAAGCTCAGACAAATGTGCTAAAGTATGCTCAATTGCTCTCAACCCATGATCCAATTGAGATACATAACCTGAAAATTCTTGACCTAAAGTTAAGGGTGTTGCATCCATGAAATGTGTGCGGCCAATTTTTACGATTTTGGCAAATTCTTTTGATTTTTTAGCCAGTGTATTGCGCAGTTTTTTTATGCCGGGTATTGTTCTTTCTATCAGCATTTTATAGGCTGCTATATGCATGGCAGTAGGAAAAGTATCATTAGAAGATTGCGATTTATTGACATCATCATTCGGTGCGATTAATTTCTTCTCATCAGTAAGTTTTCCGCCCAATAAGACGTGCCCACGGTAAGCTATAACTTCGTTTACATTCATATTAGACTGTGTACCGGAACCTGTCTGCCAGATAACAAGTGGAAATTGGTCGTCCAGTTTTCCGGCTAAAATTTCATCGCAAACTTTGCCAATGATATCGCACTTTTGCTTATCCAACACCTTAGCTTTGTAGTTGGTGATGGCAGCAGCTTTTTTCAGATAGGCAAATGCATAGATAATTTCAATAGGCATTTTGTCTGTTTTTTGTGCAATTTGAAAGTTTTCGATAGAGCGTTGAGTTTGAGCACCCCAATAGACATTTGCAGGCACTTTTACTTGTCCCATTGTGTCTTTTTCAATTCTGTATTCCATATAAAAAAATTATGAGTTGTTTTGTTGTTAGTAAATAATCAGCTGAAATATTTTCTTTTAATCTTGCAAATATTCTGCAAAAGTCCTAAAAAAATGACAAATGAAACATGATTTTTGTTATCTCAAACTATAATGGAAGGGATGATAATCAAAAATAGCTAATTGGTAAATTGACTATTTTTACAATTTTGTATGTAATTTATTGAAAATGAGATTGTTTTGTGTTTTATCAGAAGGATGACATAAATAATCTAAAAAATGTGTTAGTTATTGTAAATGTAGTTTATTTTAGATTTGCAGTGGTAAACAATGAGAACAATTTTTAAATACACTACTTTATTTTACATCATAGTACTGATGAAGTTTTTGGCGCATGCAGATACATTAAACATTACCCGGTTAATTTCTACACCTAAGATTAATTCTCAAATATGTGGTGTGGGAGCGGAAGGAATTGCCGATCAGCTGGTATTTGAGTCCGACTCCAATGGTGTGCATACAAGATCGTATTATAGTCCTGCTGTTTTAGACATAACCAAACATATGCGCTTGACAACTTTCCGTTTTCCGGGTGGCACTTTAGGTAACTTCTATCACTTTTATAAACATGGATATGGTGTAGATACTTCAGAAACTGAATGTGCCCCCGGCAGGATAGCAAATTCTTTTGCATCTGCCTATTCGCCCAGTACCTACTTGTCGCCAAGAAATTACATTTATGATTTTAATGAGCAATTACAGGCATTAAAAAATGATGGAAATGATGTTGGCGTTTACTACATGCTAAATATCAATACACATTTTTATAAACACGACATCTCAAAGTATAATACAGAAGTCTATAACAAACTACTGTTCTATGCTAACAATAATCCCATTTTGCAAACAAATGGAGATGCTGTTATGGATTCCACTTATACTAGTGCTTGGGTTAATTTCCTGAATCTGGTTTTAACAGATACTTTTTTTATACGTATGAAATATGAAATTAGTCATGACAGTACATTTTTATACAGATTTGAAGAAAACCTGAATGCTATCCGCTATTTAAGAAGCCAAAACATTAAGATATTGGGTGCTGAGTTTGGCAATGAATCTTTTGCTGATTATCGGCTATTTGATGATGATTTGACTGATATTGATTATGATTGTACGAATTTTCCTCCGGGATTTTATATATCACCCTATACAGCCTTGATAAAAACTTATTTAAAAGGATTGATCAAATATAAAATACTCGCTTCCATTTATTCAGATACATTGAGAAGTATGCATATCAAGTTTGGTTTGCCTTATGCTACCAGTTACTCCTATCTCACATATCATGTTGACACAGATTCTATTTTATTTATTGATCCTTATACAAACGTAAGACAGAAATGTGACTTATGGAATGCCTTTTTTAAATCTCAAGCAAATCTTGCTGACGCCGCCATTCCCCACATTTATTTTCAGCATATTGCAGACTGTGATTATTATACGAATGAAACACAAAAACCTGCTCTGAATAAATTATTACTTCGCTTTTATGATAGATATGCTGATTTTGTACTGCCGAAAATGATAAATCAATGTGTGCAAAACAGTGGTAAAAAAGAAATCTGGATTACAGAATGGAATTATGATGGAAATTCTTATTCTACTAATACAATGCTGGCAGGTTATTTTATTCGCTCTGTGTTGACTAGTTATGAAAAAATACAAAATGAAGATTCTTCTTTGCATTTAGCAGCAAACTATCATAGCTACGCAAACGGATATCAAGGTTTTGTATTGATTAGAACATCAAGACAAGCTAATACGCTACTGGCTAACCGGCAAATGGTTTGTTTTCCCTTTGAAATGTATTCTTCAACCATAGGCAAAGGTGTACATAAACTAAATCAATTACACAACATTCATTTAAACCTGTCAGGTAAAGTTACAGATGCTTATTTTAGTCCTGAATATAAAACACTGGATTTACTTTATGCCCATCCGGATTCAGCAACGGATTATATTTTACTAAAAAACAAAGCTTTTATAATTGATAATATCGAATATGAAGTGAAGAGAACGAAACGTTTTGTTTTGGCTGCCAGTAGCCTGACTTCATCAGATTTAAGTGTCTGCCCTACAGTACAACATGAAAATAACACGTATCGGGTGCTTTATGATTCTGCAGATATTTTTGTTGATTCTTTACCGATACCGGCAATTTCCGTAGGAAAATTTACACTACAGTTAACTCCAAAAATCAGTACTTATTTGCTTACAGCAAAAGAACAAGTTTTTAAAATTTATCCAAATCCGGCTGAAGATATCTTGCATATCGAAATGCCGGAAACAAATGTGGGAGCATGTAGCTATAAAATATTGGGAACTGATGGAAAGGTATTTCAAGAAGGAATGATCCTGAATAAGAATGCAATCGTATCAATTATAAACCTTCCACAAGGTTTATTTGTACTGCAATTTATAAATAAAGATAAAGTAATTGATAATCAAAAGTTTATAAAACTAAATTAGTTTTAACAAGTTTTTAACTGCCCCAAACTTCTCAAAATTTGGATACCCATTTCGGTTATCTATTTTTGTAGAGATGAAAAAAACAGCCCTCATACTCAGTATATTTCTTACATTTTCTCAATATTCTGCAAAAGCTAATGGTGGTTTTTGCTCCGTATTGGAAACAGTTTGCGACCAAAATAAGATAGATTTAGATGCTTTTTCCAGTTTCTTTCAGAAAATGGGTGTAAATATTCAAAAAGTTACTAATCTGGAGATGTATACACGCATCTTTAAATGGTTTTCTACGCCTTACCGCTATGGCGGAAAAGGTTCAAACGGAATCGATTGCTCTAATTATGTTCACAAATTACTGATTGATTGCTATGACAACTATGCAACTTCCAGAGAATTAGCCAATATGACTGAATATGTTGACAGAGAAGATTTAAAAGAAGGAGATTTAATCTTTTTCAATGTAAATGGCGGAGGTATTTCACATGTAGGGGTTTATTTGCAAGATGGAAAATTTACGCATTCTTGTTCTTCAAAAGGAGTAACCATCAGTAGTCTAAATGAACCTTACTGGGATAAAAGATATTGCAGAGCCGGCAGAATTAATCATTAACAGCTCCTTTCGATTTTCCAAAATTCACTTAAGAAAAATTTTTCAGCTGATTAACTAACTTGTGCGTATATATTGCTCATCTCTTAGTTAATATATTGTACTGGCAAATAATACTAATCAGTTTTCTACTATTTTATAGAGTTTATCACTCGTTCTGATGGGGGTAGTTAATTTAAAAGCACAATTTTCTCCTTTTTTCGCACTTTGTACAGCTCCTGCATGTGTATGTAATTCATCAATGGTGGTTTCTATTGCTCCGGTAGTAGGTCCGGTTATCAGCACTTTATCGCCAACATTCAGATCATACGATTCCAGTTTAAATTCTGCAACTTGTATTTTGTCGAAATAATGCTCGCCTTTTCCAATATATATTTTGCGGGTAGTAGCTTTCGAACCGGGCGCATCATTCCATTCGCCTAATTTTTGTCCTAAGTAATATCCACTCCAAAAACCACGATTATATACTTGCTTCAGTCTGCGCATCCAATTGTCTGTTTTCTCTGCTGAATAAGTGCCCTCATAAAAGGCATCAATGGCCTCGCGATAACATTCTACAGTCGTTTTTACATAGTCTGCGCCTTTGCCGCGTCCTTCAATCTTCATGACTTTTACGCCACTTACTATCACTTTATCCAGAAAATCTATCGTGCATAAATCTTGTGCCGACATGATATATTCATTGTCAATAGCCAGTTCATGTCCATCTTCATTATCGATGACGGTATAACTTCTTCTGCAGTTTTGTACACAAGCACCTCTGTTTGCTGAGGCATTGGCCGTATGCAGACTTAAATAGCATTTACCCGAAACGGCCATACACAAGGCGCCGTGTACAAATATTTCTACTTCTATCAGTTTGCCGGAAGGCCCGCAAATATTTTCTTTAGCTATTTGATCGCATATTTTTTTTATCTGAATTAAGCTTAACTCTCTGGATAATACCACCGTATCGGCAAATAATGCATAAAATTTTACTGTTTCAATATTTGTGATATTGACTTGAGTAGAAATATGCACTTCCAGAGCTATGCCGCGTGCATAAGCAATTACAGCCTGATCACTGGCAATTACTGCCGTAATGACCGCTGATTTGGCTCTGTCTAATACCGTTTTTATAGCTGACAGATCGTGGTCATAAACGATAGTGTTGAGTGTAAGATAACTGCGCACACCATTTTCCGCACAGATACTTCCCACTTTATCCAAATCATCTAAAGTAAAATTCATAGTAGCCCGGGCGCGCATGTTAAATTGCTCAACTCCGAAATAAACAGAGTCGCACCCCGCATGAATACCTGCCATAAGCGCTTCATAGCTGCCGGCAGGAGCCATCAGTTCAATTTTGTTTTCCATAATAAAATACAGTCTTCAACACTGCCCTGCAAAAATAAGGGAATTATTCCAAGATGCAGGCTTTTTTCATTAGCTGTAACAGAAATTAAGACTCAGCTCATCGCTAAAATTGTGACCGTTCTATTAAAGTTGAAATATAAAAAATAGATATTTTATTTTAAGAAGTTACTGAGGTATAAACTATGGAATAAATTTATAACCAATGCCCCGTATCGTTTCAATATGGTTTTTTCCCAGTTTCTTTCTAATTTTTTTGATGTGTGTATCAATATTTCTGTCGCCCACAATAATATCATCACCCCATACTTTGAGAAGTATATTGTTGCGTTTGAAAACTTTGCCGGGCTTGGATGTCAATAAGGCGATTAACTGGAACTCTTTTTTTGAAACTTTCAAGGGATCTCCTTTTTTGGTGATGACCATTTGTTCTTCATCGATCACGATATTGCCAAAAGTGCGGATGTTTTTTTCAATACTGTCTTTGTCAAAAAATCGTTTGAAAATAAGTTTTAGCCGAGCTTCAATCAGTTTTGATTTTTGACTTTTAGCGATAAATTCTTCTGCTCCGGACTGAAAAGCAGCAATTTGGGTGTAGTCATCAGCCTTGTCAGCATAGAAAACGACAGGAATGCCTTTTAATTCATCATTACTTTTCAGCTCGCTGCATAATTCTATTCCGTCTATATCTCCCAATTCCACATCGGTAATGATACATGCAGGTTTATCAGCTTTTAGCAATTTTACAGCATCTTTATGTTGTTTAAGTTCATAAAGTTTATAATGTTCTTTAGAGATAATTTTGTTTAATGTCTCTAAAGACTGCTTGTCATTTGTCAATACTGCAATTTTCATAATTCAGGTTTATATCAGCAAAACTGATGTTACTATAAATGTATTTTTATAAAGTTACACATTCTGAAGCTAAAGAAATGAGGATTCATTTTAAATACATCTAATCTTCACTAAAAATACAAATTACAAATACCCTATTTTGGAACAATTCTTGCTGTTAATTAAATAAAAAAATACATAAAGGAGTAAATCCAATGAAAAATGTAGTAAATTTAAGTATGAAAAATTTTAACAAATATTTCTTGTTTTTATTTTTGGTCATTTTTTCGTTAAATGCCTGTAATGCAAACGAAGGACAGAAAAATACATCAAGTGCCACAGCGCAATCTATTTATGATTTCACGCTGAATGATATAGATGGCAAACCGGTAAGCCTTTCCGCATACAAAGGTAAAGTTGTAGTCATCGTAAATACGGCAAGCCAATGTGGTTTGGTGGGGCAATTGGGTGAAATTCAGAAGTTTTATGAAAAATACAAAGACAAAGGCGTTATAGTACTGGGATTTCCTGCCAATAATTTTTTAGGTCAAGAACCATTGAACAATGCAGATATTAAAACATTTTGCTCTAAAAACTATGGGGTAACATTTCCTATGTTTGAAAAAATATCAGTAAAAGGGGATGGCATGCATCCGCTATATAAATATCTTACTGAAAAAGCAGAAAATGGCGTTACCGATGCGCCTGTAAAATGGAATTATCAAAAATTTATCATTGATAAAAACGGTCATGTAGTTTGTGCCATTTCACCAAGAACTACAGTTAATGATCAAGAGTTCATTCAAAACATAGATGATTTATTGAAATAAATACTTTGCTTGAATTGTGCTTTTAGAAAATCAAATTATTTACCGGAATCGCAGATTACTTAAGGGATATCGTTTCACATCTATATTCCCCTATGACGAATATTTTCATGAATTTAAAATTAATCAGGACAAGTTTCTGATTAATGCATTACACTTAAAAGCAGAACAACCAAAAGGCCTGATCTTTTTTATGCACGGGTCATTCAAGCATTTGCAGTTTCATATACCCTTATGCAAAGAATTCCTGCTTAATGATTTTGATGTATGTTTGTTTGATTACCCGAAATATGGCAAAAGCAGAGGTAAATTGCATGAACAACTGTTGTATAAAATTTCAGATAAAATACTTCAACTGACACTTAAAAATGAACGTGCTGAAGAAATTATGTACAAACGTTTAATTTTATGTGGTCGTTCTTTGGGCACCGCCATTGCAGCACATACCGCATTACATACACAAGCAGAGAGATTATTGCTGATGACCCCCTATTTTAATATGAAAGAGTTAATACAGCTGCACTTAAAAAGAAATGACCTGCCCAGACTGACACAAACATTTCCAAATAATCAGTATTTGCCTAAAGTACAAATGCCGGTGACCATTTTACATGGCGATAAGGATAAATTAATTCCCTTAGCCTTTGCTCAGCGTTTAGCGCCACTCTTAAAAAGTAATGATGAATTTGTAATCATTAAAGATGCTAACCATTTTAATCTGCATCAACAAGAGCAATATAAAAAACACATAAAAAAGTTGTTGAGCTAATTAGCTGGTTTTGTGTTGTTTATGAATTTGTGCTAGTTTTTTTTCATTTTTTTTATGGAAAATGTGTGCAATCGTACTCTATATAGTCGAATCAAATTTTTAAACAAAAAAAATGAAATGTTATGTCAGCAATTAGAAATCAAGTACAGCTTATTGGGAACTTAGGAAAAAAACCGGAAATCAAATCTTATGGAGACGACAAAAAGTTTGCCGTATTCAGTTTAGCCACTTCAGACTATTATCTAGATCAGAAAGGAGAAAAACAACAACAAACACAATGGCACAATATTGTAGTTTGGTCTAAAAATTTGGTAACAGTAGCTGAAAAATATCTCGATAAAGGCATGGAAATCGTTTTATCAGGTAAATTGCAATACCGCGAGTATAATGATAAAGACGGAATCAAGAGAACGGTAACTGAAATTAGTGCAGACGAAATATTGATGTTGACCAAGAAGAACTGATTTAGAAAAATTAAACTTTGTAGTTTAGAAGCCGTTCAATTGAGCGGCTTTTTT
>CAZPBT010000095.1:0-10870 GCA_964584555.1 uncultured Chitinophagales bacterium | reverse complement strand
AAAAGACAATGACCAGTTTATGCATATACAAGTTACTTTTACTGTGCGTTTAGGTGATATTGGTGGCAAAAAAGGTGCTTTTGGCAATTGCGGAAGAAGAAATCCTTATAATCATAAATTCTCTTGCCCTAAGTGGTAAAAGAGGAAACAACATAAAAAAAGGAGCTTTTATAGCTCCTTTTTTTTTATCTTTATATAGCTATGAAAAAGCGAATTATTCTACTTTCAACATATTTACTATCACTTCAATATATTTTTGGAGGTTGTGGTAATGTTTTTTTACCAGAATTACAGCAAGGAGTTTCTACTCAGGATATCCGGGACAGGTTTCAATATATTACCACTCTTGCAAACCGTAATTCATCTATTCTGTCTTCAGATACCATTCGCATTCCGGTAGTCTTTAATATTTTGTATAGAAATGCAGTTTCTGATTCTTTACTTTTTGACAAAAGCAGATATTATGCCTTACTTGATACGGCCAACAAATACCTTAATATTGATATCAATTATCTGTATTCTATCAATCATCCTACATTTCATGATATAATAGCTGTTCCCTATATTCAACTTATACCGGCTAGGCTTGATCCACAAGGCAGACCTACTGACGGATTCAGGTACAAGCAGTGGACTCCGGTAAGTGGAAATGACATTTGCGGACTACTTTATTTTAATGCACAACAGAAAATAAAACTGGATCAATATGGGGGCATCACGGCATGGGATAACCGCAATTATTTGAATTACTGGGTGGGAGATTATCATACTCCGGTACAATGTTTTAGCGGACAGTCAACTTATCCTATTTTTCCGTTTTTAAGTGGTCATCCATTGAATTTTATGGATGGCATTATTTTGCAGGATTATGTTTTCAAGAGCAATAATTTCTGGAAAAATTATGCCTACTCAACCATTATGCATGAGCTGGGGCATTACCTTGGATTATTGCACATTTGGGGCGGTTTGTTTGACGACTCTGAAAAAGGGTGCAATATTGATGATAATATCAGAGATACTCCAACACAATATCAGGCTATTTACCACTGCAATGACAGTGTAAACAGTTGTAATGACGGTGCTAATGATAAAATAGATATGTGCAGCAATGTGATGGATTATGCAGACGGCATCACATATACGCAACAACAGGTAAACGTGATGCATAATACCCTTTTGAATGCCAGAAAAATGCTGCCGATTCCCAAGCTTTATGCACAATTGCAACAAAACATTTTTTCAATCTGTGCAGGCGACAGCATCATCTTACAATGGAATGATTTATCATCAGTGCGCTCTGATTTTGTCATACCATCATGGGACACTTCTACCTTGCAGCTTATTAAAACAATGAATGCACCACAACGGGATACACAATTTGCCGTCTATCTGACTAACGGTTATGATACTATTTTTGAATCGGTAAATATTTCTATACTGACACCACAAGCAACCTATACATTCCCTAATACCATATTTCCCGGAGATAGCTTGCATATCAACTTACAACATGTTACTTCCGTCTCCGCTCCTGTTTCCTATCATTTTGAAAATGGAATTTTCTCCTTTTCTGCTAGCTCTGCTTCAGACTCCTTTTTGTTACATTTTGAAAATAACTGCGGTCAGGATTCAATATTTATTACTTATCAGCTAGAACAAGCTACACCAACAGTTTACAACAATGTGCAGCATTTAGCTGTCATCCCCAATCCGGCATTTGAAAAAATCACTATTATGGGATTAGCCGGATTAAATAAAACAATTGTTTATGCAATTGACGGGCGAAAGGTACTTCAAAATGATGCTGAAACTATTATTGATATTTCTATGCTGGAAGAAGGAACGTATCTGATTATTGCTTTTGATAATAAAAACATGTACACGGCTACATTTATCAAACGAAAATAGGATTTGAAGTATTCAACAGATATCAAAGAAATGACATTACATCAATTGCTTGAGTTCGTGCAATACTTGTTTTAATGGCAAACCCATCACATTAAAGAAATCGCCTTCTACCTTACTAACGCCGATATATTCTTGTACGTTATAAGCTCCTGCTTTATCTAATACTTCGTTATTTGCAATAAACTTTTTGATTTCATCTTCACCAAGTTCTTTAAAAATTACTTTTGCGGTTTCAGAAAATGAGATTTGTTTACCCATGTAGCGCATCGTTACACCGGTTACTACTTCATGCGTATGGCCATTTAAGGCTTTTAGATAACGAAATGCAGTTTCTTCATTTTTAGGTTTCCCAACGAGTTTGTTTTGAAAAAGAACCATCGTATCAGCACAAATAATGAGTTCTTTATCATTTCCTACAAATGAAAAGACATCATACATTTTCAACTTAGAAAGGTATTCGGCGATTTTATAGATATTCAATCCCGCCGGAAATTTTTCTTCCACTTTGGGTTTTACAATTTCTACATCGAATCCGGCATCTTGTAAAATTTCCAAGCGTCTTGGCGACTGAGAACCTAATATGATTTTTTTACCTGTGTACATTTTCACTTAAAACAATTTCTCGAGATAATTGACATACTGTGTAAAGATGTATGGTCCAATTCCCATTCTAAAATACAACATGGTCAGTATACCCATCAGCATATAGCCTTTTATTAAATTGCTAAGTAAATGATAATTTGATTTTGTCTGAGCCCTGATAGTGAAAAACAGGAGGACGAATATTGGCAGAATCAGAATTACAACAATATATTTTATCGGATAAATTATATTGATTGCTTTAAAAAAGAATACGAAACTTATCGTAAAAAGAAACAACAAAATATACAATAGAAATAACAATTTTTTTGCTCCTTTGAAACCCCATTTTACCGGAACTGTATTACATCCAAATTGCTCATCCCCTTCTACATCTTCGCAGTCTTTTACTACTTCCCGAATAAAAGTAGTAAGAAAGGCAAACAAACCATACACCATGGCGCCAATTGCAATACCGCCTGACACATAAGTTTCATCGGGTGTAACTGACATATCTTGCCCGCTTTCATAAAATGCGATTAACCACAACACTGCCGCAGCACATAAGGAGATAATAATATTGCCGATAAGTAATTGTTTTTTGAATGTTTGCGCATAAAAGTTCAACAAAACTATAATGATTACCGGAAACATGGATAACCTGTAGCTTTTGGTAAGGAAAGCCAATACCAGTGTCAAAATAAATGCAAGAATGCAGAGTATTTTGTAAAAATTATAGGCACTGATATCCGGTATATATTTATTGATAATAACAGATTCAGGATTGTTAACAGCATCAATTTCTGCATCAAAAACATCATTAATAACATATCCGCCTGCCGCTACGAGTAGCGTAATAAGTACTAAGAGTGCAAATTGAGCATTAGACAAAACAGGCTTAAGCAGGAACAATTCATATGGTGATGCCGATACAATGCTGATACGAAAAAGTAGCATGGTAAGGGCTATTATCAGCAAATTTAAGGGTCTAAGCAGTTTGATATAATTCAGCATAATTTTTGTTTAAAACAAGTGCCAGTTATTTTGTGATTTAAGTACCATTTCTATGACTTCACGCACACAACCTTGACCACCTTTATTTTTACATATATAATTTGCAACAGCCAAAATTTCAGGTACTGCATCATGAGGTGCGCAACGTAGAGCACACAGTTTCATGGCTTCAGCATCCGGAATATCATCACCGATATATAAACAGTTATCAGACGAAATTCCTGTTTCTTCAAGAAAAGAAAGTAAGGTATCTTTTTTATGTTCAATTTTATCGTAAAAATGCTGAATGCCGAAGAGCTGCAATCGCTTACGTACACTTTGTGAGAATCCTCCGGTGATTATCGCAACCGTATATTTTTTTTCAATTGCTGTTTTGAGAGCATAGCCATCACGTGCGTTGAAAACTCGCCAAAGTTCGCCATTTTCCGTTGCTAAAAGGGAGTTATCTGTAAATACACCATCTACATCAAATATGAATGTATCAATATGCTTTAAAGTGTGAAGATAGTGTTGGTTCATTTTGCGCAAAGATACATTTTTTTGCTGTTGTACTTGCAAGTTTCAACTCTTGTTGTCGAGAGTTACATCTGATTTTAATTGTATATTTGCTCATGCAGTTGTTTAAGCCACGAGATGAAAGCAGTTTTAAGGTCACTTATTTACCTGAATTTGAAGGCATACGTGGAATTTCGTGTTTAATGATTATCGTGGTTCACTTTCAAGGATTTTTCATCAGAGCTCCGTATTCATTAGGCTATGCCCTTATGCATTTGTTTTACATGATGTCTTCCTATCTTATCGTTAGAAACCTAATTGCACAAAAAAGTAAAGGGCAATCTGCAAAACAATATTTCAAGAGCTTTTATGTAAAGAGAGCTTTACGGATTTTTCCTGTTTATTTTTTTTATATATTTTTTGTCATTTTTATTGTATTCGGTTTAAATAAGGCACTGCATGGCAAACTGCATATACTTTGGGTTGATGTGAAAGAGAGTTTGCCATTTTTGTTTACATTTACCTTTAACCTGAAAGACACGTATGCATTCTTCGTTAGTCAGCACTATATCCCATCTTTATTTTTTCACCATCTGTGGTCAGTTAGCATAGAGGAACAGTTTTATTTGATTATTCCATTTGTTGTTTATTTTATTAGCCTGAAAAACTTGCGTAAACTAACTGTTTTCTTAATACTTTTATTTCCATTAATCAGAGTTGCCGGGTTTTATTATTTTTGGGATAATCCGCATTTAGATGTGTTTGGAAAAGAGAAATATGACTTGCTCATGGGCATCATGTACCGCAGTACTTATTTCCATTTTGACACATTTATGTATGGGATATTTGTTTTACTATATAGCTTTGAAAAGCCTAAATATCTGAAATGGTTCACTATTGGGTTTATTTTAATTTTATTTTTGACATCGCTTCTTTATGGAGTACATTTGGCTCATATACACCATGAAAATCTGCTAAAATACTTCCAGTACAGAGGTGTAGAAATACACGGCATGCAATTTAATTATATTGACCTTGTATTAAATATTATTTGCATTCTGATTATGTATGAAAGTTTGAATGGAACTTTACCGAAATTCGTTACAAATGAGTTCATGGTAGAAACCGGCAGAATATCTTATGGGCTATATGTTTATCAATACTTGGTTTTAATGCCGTTTATTGCTGTAAATATGTTTTTGCACAACAAAATACATCAACCTGTCATTTCTGTACTTATCGAATTAATTTTCATTTCAATCATTTTGGTTAGTCTGCGTTGGCTTGCCAAATTAAGTTATTATAAAATGGAACTACCCATTATCAATCTTAAAAACAAAATACTCAAGTGAACAAAGAAAGGATAATAAACAAACTGTTTGCTTCACCCGAAGTGTATGTTTTGTTTTTACTTTTAACAGCATTTAAAATATTTCAGCATTATAATTCTCAAATAGATTTGCAGCTGTCTGATGATGGTGATTATATATTATACAGCTTTGCTAATTGGAATAAGTTGCATTTAGATTTTGGTCCGTCGTATAGTGTTTATCTGAAATTATTTCATTTGATTACGACAAACCCGGTATCTATTTTTTTATATAATTATGTATTATTGTGTACTCTTTTTCCTATATTACTATTTCTGTTCTTCATCAGAATAAAAATACAGCCATTTATAGCATTTATCTTTTGCTTTATTGTTTTAACCTCTGAATTCAATTTAAACAACCAGATACCACATGTCACTCATTTTGTACTCTGTTTGTTTTTAATGAGCTTAATCGTAAGCACTTACTTCAACGCTAGAATAATAAAGCTGGTAATTATAAACTTTGCTGTATTAATAGCTTGCTATGCACGTCCGGAGTTATTTCTATCCTTTGTTTTATTCTATCTTTGGTTAATATTTGAATTAATAAAAAACAAGGAATATGCCAACCGCAAAAATATTGTAGCTGTAGGTCTGTTATTTTTATTTAGCCTGTTGCTTTTCATTAATTACAAACTGCCTGTCAGTGCTTCAGTTTTAGGATATAACAGAAGTGTACTGGCTTACTATCAGCATGATTTAATCAGCAGAAGAATGCATGGTGACAATGCTATAGAAAATGTCTATTACTGGGATTGGATAAACGCAGTATATGGAAATAGTAAAAACTTATCAGAACTTATCAGTCATTATCCAAAATTATTTATTCAGCATGTACTATGGAATATAAAGTTAAATGCCGGATTATCCGCTTATTTAATCATCAGTTTAATGTTTCCAATTACTATTCTGTATAAAAAGATAGGAATTTTGCTAGCTGTTATTATTGGTGTACTAATCATCATTTTTTCCATAAAGAAAAGAAAGAGCGTGGTGCTCCAATTTCGTTCATCTGCCTTTTACTTTTGGGTATTATTATTTTTTTCTATTCCATTCTTGATTACCTGCCTGCTCATATTCCCGAGATTTCATTATTTTTTTGCCCTTGTTCCTTTGATTTGTTTTATACTTGTTCAAATTTGTGAAAGCATACTTTCTGTTATATCCTCTAATAAGTTTAAAATTCTTATTCTTTCAAGTTATTTACTGCTGGTTGTAATTACCCCATCTCTTTTACAATTAAAATTTTCATTTGGTAAAATTGGAATTAATACTGATTTGTGCATGAAAAAAACAGTTACCTATATCAACCAAAATTTCTCCGATAAAAAACATATTGTTTATTGCGCACAAAATTTTGTGGGCTATTTAAACCCGGAAAATTTCACGTATTATCATCTCATACACCTTCAGGGAAGCAATCATGTAAGTTATCGTGATTTTTTGGATTCCTTAAATATTGATTTGATAGTCTATGATGCCCCCACCTTCCTAAATGGGTTTATTAAAGCAGATACTTCCTGGGTGAATATTACACAACAGCCTGAACTTAATGGCTACAGAAAAATTAATCCGGGATTTTGTTCAGATTATTACATACTAAAGAAAGAATAGTTCATATCTCAAAATACCACAGATTTGGTATGTATTTTATCCAGCTAAGGCTTAACTTTGATAATAAAATAATTATCATGAAAAATCTATTTCTTATTTGCCTCCTTTGCATTTTGCCGTGGATGGTAAATGCTCAGACTGCTTACAGTGACTATACAAATAAGGTAGTTACCTGTGAAACTTATGACAACTATAGCGGAGACCCAAGTGGTGTTGCAAAAAGCTGGACAGTAAGTTCAACCGGAAGTAATGTGTATGTTATTTACACATCATCGAATACAATTAAGGAAGCCTTATCCCTTGATGTTAAAAAGAGAAATTCCTACTCCGGCAAGTATGAGTACTATGGTTCATATTATATGTCGTATGATAAAGGTGATCAAAAAAAATGGGCTATGTATGATCTCAAATTTAAAGAAGCCGGAGACTATTCATTGGAAGTAAAAAACAGTAAAGGAAAAACTTTGGCTGAAAATAATGCGAGTATATCCGTTGATGATGAAAAGATGAAAAAGAATGAAGACTCATATAGTGATAGCCAAGATGATGACGAAGTAGATACGTATTATTACGAAAATTCAAAAATACAATTTGGCAAAGATGTGAATAATGGAGATATTGTTGACGAAAGCAGTTCATTTTATTTGAGAGGAGGAAAGGTATCTGTTGCCGTTTTACTTACACAAGATGATGCTTTCAAAACTGATTTAATTTATGTTGATCTCTATGATGCTACTAATAGCAAAAAGATAGACTCCTATACATTTGATGGTATTGGTAAAGATTGGAACTGGATAAAAGTACAATTAGATTTCACAAAGAGAGGAAAATACTTCATCGATGTATACAATAGTAAAGACACCTTTATTAATACATCTGAAACGATTGAAATCAAATAATAAAAATTAGCCATAAAAAAAGTCCTCTGGTTGCAGAGGACTTTTTTTATTTTGATGATAAATTATGCTTCAGGTTCTAAGTCTCTGAACATACCCATAAATTTGAGCATGGCTCCCAAATTGCTGATTCTGATTTTTCCCATCATCACTTGCATTTGTTTATTTACTCTGCCTAATTCTGCATCTTCAAAATCTGTTGACTCTGCGGAGATGACACAATCAGGCTCTCCACTTAATCCTTCTGTAACCGTACAAGTCCCATTGGCCACATTAACTGTAAAATCTCCCCCATTTTCTCCACTTAACTGAAAATGAAATACACCACTTTGATCGGCCGACTCATCTGTTTTAAACCGATTGGGCAAGTCTAACATAATTTCTTTTGCTGTCATTTTTTTCTTGATTTAAATTGTTACAAATTTTATTTAGCTTATGACTAAAAATAAAACTAAATATTTGGTTGACCAAACATTTGGTAAAATAATCTTGTTTCGTAATTTTATACAAATTACTTTTTTTCTATTTCGATAAAATCAGTATTTTCATCCTAACAACAAAAAATTATGATTATTCAATCAAAAATAAATACAAACAGCTCAGCATATAAAGAAAACTATGCTCAAATGCTTGAAAAAATTGACTTACTGAAAAAACATTTGCAAAAATCATTATTTCAAGGTGAAGAAAAGCATATAGAGAAAGCCAAAACCAAAGGGAAAATGCTTGCCCGAGAACGTGTAGAATTATTACTGGATCAGGATTCTCCGTTTCTAGAACTTTGTCCACTGGCAGGATTAGAAACGAAGGGAGGCTTTGGCCCTGGCGGCACAATGGTAGCAGGTATCGGTTTTGTGTCCGGTAAAATGTGCATGATAAATGCCAATGTAGGCACCAACAAAGGCGGTGCCATTGATATTGCAACACTGAAAAGAGCCTTGCGTATTGGCGAAATTGCCAATGAAAACAATCTGCCTTGTATCAATCTTGTAGAAAGTGCCGGAGCAAACCTTCCCGACCAGGCGCAGGTATTTAATTTAGGAGGCAATAATTTTAAAGAAATTACCAGAAGGTCAAAACAAGGTATTCCAACCATTTCTATCGTTTTCGGTAATTCAACTGCCGGTGGTGCTTATATACCGGGCATGAGTGATTATACCATATTTGTAAAAAATCAGGCTAAAGTTTTTTTGGCAGGTCCGCCACTCGTGAAAATGGCAACAAATGAAATTGTAGATGATGAAACATTGGGAGGTGCTGAAATGCATTCCAAAGTTTCAGGAGTTTCCGATTATTTAGCCGAAGACGAATTAGATGGCATCCGGATAGCACGAGAGCTGATGGAGAACCTGAATAACGTACAATCAAATTCCGAATTCCAGCCCTCAACCAATTATAAAGAACCTCTGTATAATATAGATGAATTACTTGGAATCATTTCTACGGATGTAAAAATCCCGTTTGATTGCAGGGAAGTAATAGCACGAATTGTGGATGGCTCTGAATTTCACGAATTCAAAAAAGATTACGGCTCAACCCTCATTTGTGGTTTTGCAAAAATACATGGCTATCCTGTTGCATTAATCAGTAATAATGGAGTATTATTTAATGACTCTGCTAATAAAGGTGCGCATTTCATTCAGCTTTGCAATATGAACAATACGCCAATTTTATTTTTACAAAACATAACAGGGTTTATGGTAGGTAAAGATTATGAGCGAAGTGGTATTATAAAAGATGGTGCAAAAATGATAAATGCCGTTTCTAATTCTGAAGTTCCGATGTTTACTATCATGATGGCAGCCTCTTTTGGTGCCGGTAATTATGCCATGTGTGGAAGGGCATATAATCCGCGATTTATTTTTTCTTATCCTAATAGCATGATTGCTGTAATGGGCGCTGAACAACTTGCAGGGGTAATGCAAATGGTAGCGAAAGAAGGTGCACTAAAAAGCGGTAAACCTTGGGATGAAAATCAGGCTGAACAAATGAAAGCCTTTATGAAACTGGAAATTGAAAAACAAAGTAATGCCTTTTTTGCAACAGGACAACTTTGGGATGATGGTATCATAGATCCACGTGATACCCGTCATGTTATGGGATTAATTTTAGCCCTAACTTATTTACAAAAAGTAAAAGGTACTAATGCTTGGGGTGTTTACAGAATGTAAGCCAAAAAATGCACCAGGACTAAGGCAGAAATATTTAGTTATTACCCAAAGCCTTGGCTAAATCATTAAGTTGGCTCATCCATAATGCTTTTGAACTTTCTACATCCTCTTTATAAGCGTAATCTGTAACAGTAAGAATAGTTTCTTTGGTAATATCCGTAACCCTGATGCGATATTCAAAATAAGCACGGTCATCATCATCATCTTCCCATCTCAATTTCACATATTCCTCTTCATCATAAGCCAATACTTCTGCATTTTGTTCTTCTCCATTCCATTCAAAGGTAAAAACCTCTCCGTTTGGATCTAAATCGACATAATCAGCAAACCACTGTACCAGACCGGAGGGCGTAGTGAGGAAGCTGTATAAAATAGCAGGCGACGATCGAAAGGTGCGCTCAACGGTAAATGGTACTTTCTTTGCCATAATCTTACTTTAATTTGCGCAATTTAAACAAAAAAAACAGTTCGCCAAATTTTTATCATTTTTTTTCAAAAAAAACTCAAATTCTATGTTTAAGGCTAAAAATATTATGCTAACTTTATCAATATCAGCTGACTGTCTTTTAGCTGGAACTAGTATTTTGTATTTCAAATAAAAAAACTTATTTTCGCACACTAAAATTTTGGACGACAAAAAAATTGGATGATTTTTTAAAATTATTAAGATGCTATCAAAAGAAAAAAAACTAGAAATTTTTAAAGAATTCGGCGGAGAAGCTACTAATACCGGCTCTGTTGAATCACAAGTGGCCTTGTTGACAAACCGTATCAATCACATATCCGGTCAATTAAAAACAAACAGAAAAGACTTTTCTACT
>CAZPBT010000094.1:0-10870 GCA_964584555.1 uncultured Chitinophagales bacterium | reverse complement strand
TTCTTGATTTTTTGCTCCACTTTTGTATCAAGACAAAAGTGGAAGCATACAAAAACACGGCAACAGGAATAACAAAGACCTATTTACTTTTAATAAATATTGGTGATTACAGACCATCTCAAGCGTTTTAAAAAGCCGTTGGTAGTTTTGATACCAATCATTTTCTTAACCTCGTGGATTGGGGTCTTCAAAAAATCTATCTATTTGAATATCAGTATCTTATTATTTTTACCAACCTCGTAGGTTATAGCAATACAATCTCATCGGCATGTGCCAATAATAAGCCTTTTTCTTTCATTCGTTTTTCCAGTTCTTTCGAGCTGATTTTTGCACGTGCCACAGCAAAGGTAGTACCTTTCATATCTTGTACATCAAATACTTCATCGCTGTCAAAGGCTCTTATAATATGGCTCACCCCCACTGCCAGCAAGCTTTTGCGTTTCAGCAGTGCCTTATGCGCACCTTCATCTACTTGCACACTTCCTATAACCAAACTTCCGGATGCCAGCCATTTTTGTCGTGCGGTTTTACTTACATTTTTGGGACTAAACACAGTTCCTGTTTTTTCTTTCAGCGCATTTTGTAAACCTTGTTTTTCTTGGGCAGAAAAAATAATGACTTTAGTTCCCATTCCTGTAGCCAAGTGCGCACAACTCAATTTGCTGATCATGCCACCCAAGCCTGTTGCTGATTTTTCTTTATTCGCCATAGCAAAAATACCGGCATCAAATTTATCCACTCTTGAAACAAGCTTGGCATCCGCATCTAAAAGCCCCTGCACACTCGTAGCAATCAACAAAACTTCCGCATTGAAGCCTACGGCAAGCAAAGTAGCAAGTTCATCATTATCAGAAAATTTGAGTTCCCGTGAACTCACTACGTCATTTTCGTTGGCGATAGGAATGATATTATTTTCCCAGAGTTCATGATAGGTTGCCCGCAGTTGCAGAAACTTATCCCTGTCAGAAAAATGTCCGCGTTCGCATAAGCTTTGTGCAATAGCAATTTTGTATTTCTTAAAAGCATCGGCATATTTATTCAATAGTAAGGGATTCCCGATTGCCGCAGCGGCTTTGCGCTCTTCAATTTTCCCGGTATAGTTTTTTATAAATTTTTTACCCGAACCAACCGCACCCGATGATACCATCACAATCGAGTATTTTTTATGCAATAATGCAATTTGATGGGCAACAGACTTTATCACATCTTCATTTAATTCGCCATTTTTATCGGTAATAGAAGATGTACCAATTTTAAAAACGAGTACCGGTTTAAGCATTTTCTTTAAGTTTACCCAAAGTAATATTATTTTTGGAAGTCCATTAAAGTTTTTAGTTTAATAAATCTTGAATCAATTGCATTTAGTTAATCTTAATGTATTTTTAGAAGCAAAAAAACAAGTAGTTAGTTTAACTAATTTTCTTTCAGAAAAAAGATAGTCTTTAAATGTAAAAGAAAGTCAGCTAAAGGTTTAGGTTTTTGAAATGTGCAGAAATAGCAATGAAATTAACGACATGTAAGCTAATCTGCGTTGCTCGTTGATTTAATTGCGGTTGTCCCGACAAAAAAAGTCGGGACAAATTTCCTTACATTTCAAAAATGCTTTTGCCTACTTTTGGCAGCAAAAGTAGGTTAAAAATAAATGTTAGACTTAGTCTGTAAAAGTGAGGTTGATTTTGTTTTTACTATCTTTCAATTTTCTTAACTTAACAAAAATAAATCTTGAATGATTAGCATAAAAGATATCATACAACAATTTAATTTATTGCCTCATCCGGAAGGTGGCTATTATACACGCACCTATTTTGATGAACAAGCCCGTTTCTCCTCCATCTTATATGCTTTGGAAAAGGGTGATTTTTCTTCCTTTCATCGCATACAACAAGATGAACAATGGAATTTTTATCACGGCAATCCGCTTGTTATTCATGAAATTAATCAACAAGGAAATTATAAAACAACCCATCTGAGCCTGAACACACAATTACAATATGTGGTGAAAGCCGACCACTGGTTTGCTGTTACAACCGTTGGAAATGATGGATTTTCGCTTTGCGGATGCACGGTCATTCCGGCATTTTCGTTTGACACATTTGAGTTGGCAACTTGTCAAAAATTAACTGCTGCATTTCCGCAACATGCTGATATTATACAACAACTTACACGCAGCTGATGCAAGAGAAAGCTATAAAAATACATGCTCCTTTACTTACTGCGCTCGAAAATAGCTTGGATGCAATTTTTAAACAGGGAATTTATGCAGATAAAGAAGTGGCACGTGCATTAAAAGCCAACAGAAACTGGGGTTCGCGCGACAGGAGTTTTTTTGCTGAAACAGTGTATGATATTGTACGCTGGAAAAGAAGATATGCATTTCAGCTTGAGCAATCTGCGATACAAGATGCAGAAAACAATGTACAAGCGTTCATTGTAATCAGCTTACTAAACAGAAATTATAGCATTCAAAATCCGGACATAGCTGGGCTGACATCAGCTGACATTGACCTCTTGAAAAAACAACTCAAGATGCCTATAGTGCAACAAGCTGTCGCAACATCTTTTCCGGAGGAATTATACAGTTATTGCGAACAAACACTTGGCAATACCTGGCAGGCAATAGCTGAGCAGCTTAATGCTCAAGCTAAAGTCTATTTGCGAGTCAATACATTAAAAACTACGAAGAAAAAACTGAGCGAAATATTGGAAAAAGAAAACATTCATTTTCAAGATGATTGTCAAACCGTTTTTCCGCCCTATCTGTTGGAAGACAGTCTGGAAATTATGACTAAAAACAAGCTTAAAAGTTCAGCTTATTACACCAATGGCTATTTTGAGTTTCAGGACATAGGCTCACAGTTAATCAGTGTATTTGCCCTTCAAAACATTAGAGATTTCAGCAACTTTACGCTATTGGATATGTGTGCAGGTGCGGGTGGAAAAACCTTGCATTTATCGGCATTGATGAAAAATAAAGGTAAAATTATCGCTACGGATTTTAATGACAAAAGATTAGTACAATTACAAAAAAGAATACAACATGCAGGATGTAAAAATGTAGAGGTTACTGATTTTTCATCTTTAAAAAACAGGACAAATCGTTTTGATTTTATCTTAATTGATGCGCCATGCAGCGGATTAGGCACTTTAAAAAGAAGCCCTGACATCAAGTGGAAATTAAGCATTAGTGATATCGAAAATTATTGCCAAATTCAACAAAAATTATTGCAAGATGCAAGTACATTGCTCAACAAAAACGGAACTATGCTTTATGCCACTTGCAGTATTTTGACGCAAGAAAATGAAAACCAAATCCAACAATTTCTGGAAAATCAAACTGCTTTTAAACTTGCGGCAGAAATAAAAATAAACCCGGCACACTATCCCAGTGATGGTTTTTATATGGCGAAGTTGCAACATCAATTATGAAATAATTAAATGGCTTTAAAATTGAAATACAGCATTGAGTTTTTAAAAAATGTAATCAGACATTATACTTTATAGATGTTGTATAAATCGACAACTCAATAAAAAATAATGTCGTTAAGTTAAGTATGATTTAATGTTGAATATCCCAAAATAGTTGATTTATTTCATTTAAAACTTCCTCCTCATATTCCTCCTCCTTGATGTAGGTGAATGAAGTAAGATTAAATCAACTATTTACAGTTGACTAACTTAAAGACATTGAAATAAAATAACTTTTAATTTTACTTTTACATTTGCTAAATTTGATGTATCAAATGAAAAATAAATATGTAGACTTCATCACTGACAACCATTTACTGGGCTGTATCGGCAATTTACATAAAGCTTATTTGAAGACGAAAAACAATATCACGAAAAAGAATTTTTATGCTAATAAGGTAGACACAATTAAACTTACTTTTGATGCTAAGTTTAATAACATTGATGAAGAAAGCCTTATTCAATCTGAGATTTTGAGACAAATTGACAAATCAATCAACAATTCCATCGGGACATTTCATGAACAAATTTTAGGTGGTATAAAAGGTTTTGAAGCAGGAAGTTTAAGCGGTTATGACATTAAAGCAAAAGACAATACGTTGTTTGCAGACATCAAAAATAAACACAATACCATGAACAGCAGTGCTGCAGAAGCGCTGTTTCAAAAGCTGGCTCGATATGCTAATGATTACAAGAAAGCAAAATGCTATTGGGTTCAGATTTTAGCTAAGTCCAGTTTTTGCGAACTTTGGAGTGGCGATATCAATGGAAAAGAATACAGCCACAGCAGGGTTTATAAAATTTCAGGTGATCGTTTTTATGCCTTACTTTCCGGAAAAGAGGATGCACTGTTTCAGTTATATAAAGCATTGCCAATTGCCATTAAGGACTATCGCAAAACGGCAAATCAAAATGAGGAACTTACAGAAAATTCTGTCTTATCTGAAATAAAATCAAAGACCGACAAAAGTAAGCGAAGTATTTTAGATCAAATTACATTTGAAAACTACAGTTACTATTTGGGTTTTGATAAGTTGTAATAGCTATTTAAAAATTTCACAACAGCATAGCCTACTTCAGTCCCTAAATTAACAGGAACTGCATTCCCGATTTGTTTGTATTGCTGCGCCATTGAGCCTTCAAATTTCCAGTCATCCGGAAAGGTTTGAATACGGGCATATTCACGAACTGTAAACGGTCGAGTTTCATCCGGATGACATCTTTCGGTTTGTTTTTGTGCAGGACTGCAAGTTAAAGTCAGACAAGGCTCATCCCATCCAATTCGTCTTGCTATGCCCGTTTTTCCTCCTCCTAAATAAAAACTGCCGCCCATAAATTCCTTTTGTATTTTTAATGGTAAATCTCGCCAGTATCCTTTTGGCGGCACTAAATCAAGTACCTTTTTTTTGCTTTGCGGATATTTTGCACCAGTTGATTTTGGAACATTTGTATCAAACAATTCCCCTTTCTTCAAAGCATCTTTTAAGTTATAAATTTTCTTATGTGGCTTAGGATATGCAAATTGCAAATCAATATCCTTTCTGATTCCGACTAAAATCAGACGTTCTCTCTTTTGTGGTACTCTGAAATGAATTGCTTTCAGTACTTGAACCGGTACTACATGGTAACCTATTTCATCCAAAATCGAAATCATGCCTTGCAAAGTTTTTCCATTATCATGACTTAACAAACCACGTACGTTTTCGCCAATACACATCAGCGGATTTACTTCTTTGACTACTCTTGCAAATTCATAAAACAGCGTTCCTCGGGCATCTGCAAAGCCTAGTTTTTTCCCTGCATAACTAAATGCCTGACAAGGGAAACCTCCGGTAACAACATCCACATTATTTTGGTATGGTGTAAAATCAAAAGTCTTAATATCACCTTCCAGCACGTTCCAGTTTGGTCTGTTTTTACGCAATGTCTGACAAGCCCATTTATCTATTTCATTTAATGCCACACATTTCAAACCCGCCTTTTCCAGGCCTATGGCTAAACCGCCTGCACCTGCAAAAAGTTCCAATACTGTATATTCATTTTGTGGCTCTGCAAAGTTTGTAACCACATCTTTAACATCATTATTTACGAAATCAGCAAATAGTGTATCAACTTGTTCACGTTTATAAACCCTGTAATTACTCATTGGTTCGCGTATAGCTGTCAGTTTGCCTTCTCTGTCCCAACGTCTGAGTGTTTCTTTACTTTTGCCAATGTATTCAGCCGCTTCAGAGAGCGTCAAATATTCATTCATAACCAAGTAGTTTAACCTTATACAATGGTTACAAATTTACAATTAAAAATGAGATAGACAACTGTTAAAAGATGAAAATAGAAATTTCCATATTGTATTAAATTATTCTACAAACTTATTATTTTTTATTAATTACAACTGATTTTTTTTTAGATTTAACTTAAGCACATAAAATATACATTGAAGTTTGTCTGTTATGTAAGGAATAGCTAAATTTAGAATCATTAATAAAACTAGGCTTTGAAAATAGATAATTTATAAGGAATAACTTTAATGGCAGATAAAACCGATACTGAACATGCATTTATCAAATGAGATACAGAACAAATTAAAAAATTTTAATTCAAACATTAATTTGGAATTTAAAGAAGCAATACATGGAATTAACATTAATAGCACAATTGCAAGATGTGCTTTTGAAAAATATGGCAGGAATTTTATAGCAGGGTTTGCTAAGAGTAATATTGATTTTTTTGTTATTCTGTTTGAAAATAAACATAAATATATTTACTTTGATTGTTTTGCAAGAGCATATATTACAGACATAGAAGAATTAGTTGATATAATATACTTATGGGTTGATAGAGAGTTAAATATTTCAGAAATTAAAGAATTACACAATGAAGTAGAGTTATTTGAAGAATTTGAATTCAAAAATTTAAATAATGAAATTAATGAAGCATGGAGAAAAATAAAAAATTTATTCTTTTTTGACGAGGGATTTTGGAACTATACTGAATGGAAAAGTAGATATTTAGACTTATTGATTAAAGCTAACAAACATAAAGTCTTGCGGAATTATTATCCAACTACAAGTCATATGTGGTTGAAATTTCATTTAACAAAAGAATGTATTGAACCTTGGTCACATGATTTAATTATTTTCCCTTTTTGGATAGAAGATAACTCTGTTATTTTAAAGTATAAATACTTTGTTTCGTATACAGACAAAATTATTGGACAATTTAAATCGGTAGATGAAGGACTTGACTTTCTATCTGAAAAAATATTAGAATTAAGTGCGAAGCAAAATAGTTTGTAAAAATACAAATGGAGAATAGGAAACAAGCGTAATTTTAATAAGTGTCATTTCAAGTGTAAACGTAATTCTATAAGACATAGAACGATATTTCATTAATCATACATGAAGTAAATCAATTTTTAATCGATAAACTGAATTAAACAGTTGATATTTATTTACACTACTAACAAGACTAAGTTATTTGAATTTTATTGGCAAATACAAAGAAGTTTAGATTATCGAAAAAATGAAAAAGATGAAACTTGAAAATAACTGGCGGTATAAGTCTCTTGAAAATTTAGAGAAACGGAATATTGACAAACCAAATTATGACAGCTATTTGGCAAGACGATGTTTTGAACTTTACAAAATACCAAGTACTTCCCATTTTCTCCGTTTATTTTATCTCAACAAAATAGCTTTCACATTCTTCCACTTCAATCACATTTCATCATAAAAGGGCAAGGCTGGAATTTGTAAAATCTTGTTTTCATTCAGACTGAAATAATAATTTTTTATGCCGTTGCTTATCCACAAATAAGGCACTTGCAACTGCAAATTATAAATGGCAATTTGCTTGCACACTTTTTCAATGAGAACTTCTGTTTCCGCTTTACACTCGGCAAGTAAAACAGGCTTCAGCATTTTATTATAGACTACAATATCATACCTTTTTTTCAGTCCGTTGATGGTCAGACTTTTTTCAACAGAAATAAACGATAATGGTACAAGCAGTGTAGCAGTCAAATAGCGGATACAATATTGCCTTACTTGCTCTTCGGGGGTAAAAACTATCCACTTTTTCCGAACAATGTCGAAAATGAAAGTCTTGTCATCCACTTTTTTTAATCTAAACGCAGTATTTTGCATTGCTTAAAAATACAACATTGGCTGTTACCTTAGAAACGATTTGGAAAGATTTGCATGCTAAAAAATTCAAACCGGTATATTTTCTTGCCGGTGAAGAAGCTTATTACATTGATTTGATTGAAAATTTCATAGAAAAAAATGCGCTTCAGGATCATGAACGCGATTTCAATCAGGCGATATTTTATGGCAAAGATGCCGACCCGATTCAAGTGATTAATGAAGCCAAACAATATCCATCTTTTGCCGAAAGAAGATTAGTTATTGTACGCGAAGCGCAAGAGTTTAAAGCCAAAGACTGGGAGCTTATTGAAAAATATATCCAAAAACCTGTAGATTCTACGGTGCTTATTTTTTCGCACAAAAATAAATTACCGGATAAGCGTACCAATTTCTACAAATCACTCTCTAAACATACCGAATATTTCGAGTCGAATAAAGTGGGTGAAGAAAAGCTGGCGGATTGGATTGTAGGGTATGTAAAAAATAAGCGCAACTATAAAATTCAACTTTCTACGGCGCAAGTGCTGGCAGAAAACTTAGGTAATGACTTATCGCGCATTGCCAACGAGATGGACAAACTTTCGGTAATGCTGCCTGACAATGCTGAAATCACACCGGAGATTATTGAAAGATATATCGGCATTTCTAAGGAATACAACATGACGGAATTTAACCGGGCGGTGGCACAACGCGATTTTCATAAAGCCATGAAAATTGTATTATATTTCGAGAAAAATCCGAAAGCCGGTCCCATCGTCGGTATTCTGGCATATATGTATAATTTATTTGCCCGCTTGCTCATCATGCTACATGCTAAAGACACCTCATCGGCTTCATTGCAAATGGGATTTGGCGGCAAATGGATTCCTGATGAATATAAAATGGCAGCTAAAGTATATTCTATATCCGATACCCAAAAGATACTGAGTTACCTGTGTGAGTATGATGCCAAAGCAAAAGGACTCTATGCGACAGACAATGCCACCTCCACAGACTTACTGAAAGAATTGCTGGTAAAGATTGTTAGCAGAAAGTAGAAATTGGTATGCAATAAGTAGTAAGTTGTAAGCTGGCAGAATTAATTTAATAATTATACTTTATACTTATCATACACATTACCCTATAGTCCAAACCCAAACCCAATACTCACTACCCACATCTCGGCTCTATCTCCTTTACAATTCTTCCACTTTCTCCAAAATCCAGGCTTTATCCGGCAGATTGGGAACGGCGTTTATTTTTTGTTTAAAAGCTTCTGTTTGTTTTTTTCCTGCATATTCTTTACGCATCAATTGTCGGATGAGTTTTATGAAATCCTGATGTAACTTTTTATAACCCGAGTTCATTGCTTTATTGCGCAAAATATAAATCCTGAAACTCTCCAGATAATTTTCCAGAAACTGCATTTCTTTCTGTTCGTAAAATGTTTTAGTAATCAGAATTCTGGAACTTAAATTAAAGGTCAAATCATCAAAACGGGCTTTATTCAAGAACATTAAAGTCGTATCATATTGTTTCATCTCGAAAGCAATTTTAGCCTGATTAAAAATGACTGTCGATGCTCTGATTGAAATATCCAGCAATTCGCCGAACGTGGTGTTAAAGTATTCAGCATACGTGTATTCTTTGAGTTTCAACGAGAGGTTGATTACATTTTTGAACCGGAATGGAGAGATTTCATTTTCTGTAATTATTGAATAATACAACTTAAAAACCTCAAACAATTCGCGTTCAAAATGCTGTTCACTTTTATTTATCCGGATGATGCAGAAATTGATTAAGTATTGAAAAATTATTTTCTTATCGGCAAGGGGAATTTGAGTTTGCGCCATTTGCTGTTTGATTTCGAAATATGCATGTTCCTTATCTGTATGCAGCAACATCAGATACGACAGATAATAGCAATGGAGCAACGCATCTGTATGGATTTTATTTTGAATGATTGATAACAGCGCAGTAGTGAAATCCGGCTGATATGAAAATTTTGTAAAATGACTTTCATTCTGAGCATGACAAATTAATTTCATTTTCTCTAAGAGATAAAAATGATCGAGCGAATCAGAATAGAATTTTATGTTTTGTGCATTCGATTTTTGCGGATTAATAATACCATGCATATAATCAAGATAGGCAAAACTAAAACGTTCAAAATGTTTTTGTTCAGTAAGTTCAATTTCAGAAAATAAATCAGCATAATGTTCCGTCCAGCCATTACTGCTGTAAAATTGCAAACGCAAATTATCCTGCAGGAGCGGATGCTCATCAAGATAAATCCATACTATTTTTTCTTCTGCTAATTTCAGCAATTCATGGCAGGCTTTGCGAAATTTGTTGCCGTTGAATTTCTTTTCTTTGAAAACTTCTGTATATAATTTTTCTTTAGTATAGTCTTCATGCAAATGCCTGACAAAACCCAAAAACAAATCGACTAATTCTCGTTTTGTTTCAGGAGTATTGAGCAGAGTATGCAATCGTGCTAATTGATGATCAGAACAATTTTTCAGCCAATCGTAAACCTTTGTATTTTTCATCAGAATAAAATTAGATAAAAATAAGTATTAATATTTTGATTTACAAGTAATTAGTAAATTAATTAAGCATAAAATTTGGAATAATAATGAAAATTTGTACTATTTTCCAAACAAAAGAATCTTCAAATTTGTATCGTAAAGAATTGTACATTTAAAATTAGTTTTATGAAAAACATATCCTTAATTAGTAAAATTAGATGGTACGCATCAAAAGCGACTTTAGTACTTTTGTTTTTAGTTGCATTTAATTATTCAGGAAATGCACAAAATTGCAATTTCAGCAATTCCAATTTTGATATAATGACATCTGGAAATCATGCATACATAGATAATATAAACGCAAACTGGCGCAGCTATCAATTTATATTTGACAGTACTGGAAGATGGCAATATTATAATAATGATATTTCATTTAATTCTCCGGGACTAAAAGAAATCTGTATGCGTATAGTTGACACATCAGACTTAAATGTACCCTGTGATACTTTTATTTGTAAAACGGTTAATATTCAGATAGATACTTGTCCGGCAATTATTTACGATTTTTCATTTTCTACAAATCAAAATATAGACACGTTTACGTTTGGTGCTGTATTCTATCTTACTATGGATGGATATACTTCGTATCAATTTGACTATGGTGATGGCACATTTGGAACATCAAATCATCATATTTATCCGGATAATACTCCGCGAACAGTTTGTTTGACGGTAAACAATTCTAATTTT
>CAZPBT010000093.1:0-10932 GCA_964584555.1 uncultured Chitinophagales bacterium | reverse complement strand
TTGAGTTTATGCTCAGCCATATCAACCAGCATTTCATTGACTATGTTGTGTTAGGAATTAGTACAAGCTCAAACAGCTTTTCTCAATTACAAGTGCAAAAGCATTTTTATGATTATTCCACAAATGCTTACGACCAAACAAATAATGTTCCTTCATTATACGATGTTAATACCATTAATGCAGGCGTGCTCATTAATTCTAGCTATAGTGCAAATAATTGGATTCCCTTTCAGCCTTATGCAGGAAAATATATTGGTCAAGCAAGCTTATTTGTTAGTTCTGATGCATCGGAGAATATGTTCAATGGCGTCCGTTTCAATACGAATGAATATATCGTATTACGTAAGCAAACAGGCAGTGTGTTTCAATATTACTGGATATTAGTACAGGCAAATGAAACCTCACCAGCATCAGGAATACATCGTGTCAAAATCTTAAACGGAAAATTCCAATCCAATAGTATAACTACGGGGATATAAATTAAAACAACTTTCAAACAACATAACAAATAAAAAATAATACATCATGAAAAAGAAATTTTTAAATCTATTCGGCATCGCATTAATCGGCTTAATGTCATTATTAAATTCAGGATGTGGCTCTTCTTCAACAGACCCGACACCTTGCAGTACAACAGGAACGTATTTTCAGGCTATATACAGCAATACAACTGCTGCTGCCGGAAATACGGACATGGTAACCTATGACTCCGAAATTCATGAATATTCCTTCCGGCTTTCCTCAAACAAAACGGTTTGCAGTGTGGGTTATCAAAGTCAGCCTGCCATTGCCAGTTTGCCATACACGATAGAACTAAGAGACAGCACGACCAATACTACCGTATTCAGCATAAGCAGCACCTTTAGTTCATCTGCTACCAGTTATGTTTCCGTTCCATCTAATCCTGTACTTACAACCGGTCATGTATATACGCTAAAAAGAATCATTACCAGCTATGGCGGACTGATTACGAATACAGTTGGAAGAATGGCTATTTCCACTTCGTTCACGCCATTATCTTTCCCAACCAGTTCGGGCAATATGAGTATTATTGGTTCAAAATATTATCAAAATGCTACGGCAGTATCCGATGTAGGTATTCCTTTTATCGATATCGTATTCAAATAACAATCACAATTAAAAAACGAAAAAAAATGAAAAAGCTATCAAAATTTATCTTGTTGTTGCTTGTCGTATTTGCAGGCTTCAACATACAGGCAAAGCCTGCCAAAGCAAAGACAGACAGCAGTGCAACTAAAAACCATAGTTTTATGGTATCTGCCAGAGCCGGCTACGACTTTCCCTGGTATTACAACAACACCCCTTTCATTAAATATAAAGGTGGGGTTACTGCCGGAATTTCTGCCGACTATTACTGGAAATGGATAGGCGCAGGTATAGATGTGGACTTTATCCGCAATAAACCGAAAAGTGTCTATCCGACCACTAATTTGCAAAATGCAGCACCCCTACCTATAACATCATTCAACTTATCTGAACAAAAAATAACCCGTGTATTTTATGGCATAGGTCCCGACTTCAGATATTACACTAAAAACAAAAAATTTATAGCAGAGTTGAATACGCGTGTAGGTTTGTCATTGATTAGAGGTGGGAGAACTTTTTTACAGGAAACCACCACGCTTTCTCAAGATGTACTGAATTTTCATGCAGGATATGATGATAAAAAAGCCTTGTCCGTAAAAGGTCAAGTTCGTTTATCCTATTTCTTCCACAAAAACATTGGCGTACACATCGGCAGCTATTATATGCGTCATTTTAATGTGGACAACAAAATAGATCCGGCTTTAGGCATAGTTGCCATGTATCAACCGGTAAGCAATGCCATTGTTCCGGGTATGAATACGTATAACGGTGTACCACAAGTCATCAAAAAACCATGCGACTGCGATATCGCATCGGTAGGCGTGTTTGCGGGCATTACTTATAATTTAGATTTCGGAAAAGGAAAAGAAAAATCGGGCAACCATACCTTGGTGGTAACTGCTAAAGACAAATATACGCATGAGTTATTACCCAATACAATCGTTGCTTTAAAAGATATTTCCGGCAATACGATACAAACTGCTACTACGGATAGCAAGGGTGTTGTACGTTTTGAAAATATCAAAGCGGATAATTATAAAATAGAGGGCGCATTATACGATGTTGCATTAGAGAACAACAGTGTTTCCAAAACTGAATTAGCAAACAAAAAAGTAACGGAAAAAGAAATCTTGTATGGCGACCGAAATTTCATTATCAAAGGAAGAGTATTTGAATGTAACTCTACCAAACCGATCGCGGGTATAAATGTGGTTTTGGAAAACAATGATTTGGCTTATAAAAAATCTACCATGACCGACCAGGACGGCAACTATATCCTACAATTGCCTGCTACAGGCACCTATAATTTATATGGCAAAAAAGCCAGTTATTTTTCGCAAGTGGAAAGTGTAACTGCCGGAAATTACAACCGTGATAAAAACTTGTTTGTGAAATTAGAGATGTGTTCTGAATATGTGGATTGTGGTAAAGCCATTAAGCTGAACAATATTTTGTTTGATTTGGATAAATACGAAATCAAAGAAGCGGCAAAAGTGGAACTAAACAAATTGGTACGCTTTATGAAAGACAATCCGGATGTGCGAGTAGAGTTGAGCTCTCATACCGACTGTCGCGCAAGCTCGGAGTATAATCAAACTTTATCTCAGAATCGTGCCAATGCATCGGTAGATTATATCGTATCACAAGGCATATCGAGAGACAGAATAATAGGAAAAGGCTATGGCGAAAGCAAACTGCTGAACAAATGTTCAGATGGCGTACCGTGTACAGAAGCCGAACATGCCATTAACCGACGCACTGAAATGAAAGTGCTTTGCCCTGAAGGAAAATAATGAATCAAAAATCTAAAAATAATTTTTATGAAAACGAATAATCAAAAAACCAGCATAAAACAATTTTTAAGCAATGCTAAGTTTTTATGCGTACTACTACCCATTTCTATCTTAATTTTGACGACAAGCTGTAAAAAAGAACCTTGTAAATATGGGGGTGGATTTCCCTGGCCTTGTAACAAAGGTATGGATGTTGCATTTCTTATAGATTATACGGGCAGTATGGGCGGAGCAATAGACAGTATTAAGGCGAATGTTTCAGCAATTGCCGGAGCAATTAATACTTATTCTGCAGGCAATTACAGACTCTCTTTGTCTATTTTTGATGAAGTGGATACAGCAGCTTTCAAACCTGCTTATTTAACCTCCACGGATTATCTTAGTTTGCCTGCTGCAAATAAAATTGCAAACAATACTTTTCCAAACCTAACACAATTTCTGACATCAATGGAAAATTTCTCAGCAGGAAATATAACAAGTTTCTCTACACAACTGGCAAAATTAAATGGCAGTATGTCGATAGGTTCAGGAGTGGGTGGCCCCGAACCGGGAGGCATGTTATTAGATAAAGTAATTAATGCAAATTTTTGCGGAGCATGGAGAAACAATATCTCCAAAATAGCCATTATCATAACGGATGCACAGGACGGAGGAGATGACGACAATAACACCGCAATTGATGATGCATTTCTAGCTAGTCTGGCAGCGCAAGCAAATGCTCAGCAGATTCAATGTATATTGGTTTCTACACTTCCAGGGTCTAATTATGAGCTTAGCTTAATTAACAACAATAATTTGGGAATTAAAATAATTGTTCCAGATTTCAATTCCATTTCCAGTAATATTATTCAAATTATCAATCAGGTTTGTAATTAACTTTCTGGTTTTTTTCATTTTCCCAGCTGGCGCGACTGTGTAAATACAGTCGCGCTCTTTGTTAATAAATATTGTTTTGATTTTCAAACACCCTTTAGCTAAATTCGTATAAAATGATGATTTTAGTATTTAATAAATGAAATTGAACAGGATAAAAATTGTAATTAACTCTTAAGAGAGTGAATAATTATAAGCTTAACCTCTTATGCAGTTTGATTTTATAATTTTTACCACATAGCTACATAGATTTCATTAGGAATAACAATGTGTTCAATACAAAATGGAGGTAAGAATATAAAAATATTGGTATCGCCTTATGTGATACCAAAAGCGAACTATGTTTTAACTTGACTATCAAAACTGATTTGCACCAAACAACTCTTTAAGATAAAAATGCTATGCTTCTATGTGGTTTATATCGCACGTGGCTAAGCTATTCTTTATGCTTGATTTTTTCCAGATCATCCAGGGCAGCCGGGTAGATGGGCTTGCCGAATGAGCTCTTGGTGTCTTTGTGATAAGAAGCATACATGCGCCGTATAGATACCGCCAAGTCGTAATCGGAAGTATGTTGTAAATACTCGTAGGGCAAATTGAGGTAAGTAATAAAACGATCGTATTCGTCTTCATCCAAATCTATAATATCGTATGCATTATATAAGCGGAATAAATCTTTAAGTACCATGCGTTTTCGCTCTTCGGTTACGAGTTGTGAAGCCACCCGTTTTTCTTTTTCTTTCTTGCTAATCAGTTCATACAAATAAGAAATGGGATTAAGCAATGGTCGGGCATCGGGATTGACATCCGTATTGACTACCTGCAGTTTATTGATTTCTGTCCGTATTTGCTGGTGCGTGCGTATGGCATTTATTTGCACTTCGGAAAGTTCAATAGCCATGCGTTCCATCTTCACTACTACATAGTATTCGTTTTTTGCCGTTGAATCTCTCAGCGTGAGCTTGGCTGCATTGAAATTTTTGCGTAGAAAAACCAGTGAATCCGACAGTAGCATAGTTGTGCTGAAAGAACCATCTTTTGAAGACGAAAATCCGAGTTGTTTGCGACGGTTGGCAATATCGGTAAAAGGTAAAGGGTAGCCGTTTTCATCAACCACTTTTCCGGTTACTTTTATCTCATTTTGTGCTTGCACTAATGAAGTAAACAGCAATAATAGCGAGAGTATGAAATAAGCATTCCGCATCACGTTTCAAATATACAATGTTATCGCACAGCAAAAAAAGCGATTATGTTAATTTATGTTGACAGAAATCCGGTAAAAACCAGTAATGTGCATTTTTTGTATTATTTTTGATTCGTATATTGAATATCATGAAAAAATTATCCCTTAGTTTGTTTTTATTATACCATTGTTTCTCTTTTGCGCAGACAAAAATGAAGACTTTTTATGAAAGCAATGAAGAGATAAAAATAGTGCACGAAGAATATGAATACACCATCATAAATGATGTGATTGTCAAAAACGGAAAATATGCAGAATATGATAAATACGGTGATTATTTGCAAAAAGGAAATTACAGCCATGACAAAAAAACCGGAGAGTGGGTTTTTTATACCGATAATAAACTAGACTCCAGCGGCACTTATCTGAATGATATGCCTGACGGCAAATGGAAATATTATAACATAAAAGAAGAACTGGTTAAAGAAGGGGCTTTTCGTGCGGGAGCTCGTGTTGGCAAATGGGATTTTTACAATTCCAGTGGAAATAAATCATACACATATAATTATCTCCCGGAAAGAACTGCAATAGAAGTCTATAATGAAAATTCAAAGACGACTATTGCAGGAGAATCTATAGAAAACGGCATCTTAAATGGTGCATTTTACTACTATTACCCTGACGGAGAACTGAGGTGTAAATTAAACTATAAAAATTCTGCTTCTACAGACAGCATCAAATCTTATTATAAAAATGGGAACAAATTATGTGTTGCCTTTTATGATTCTTCAGGCTTGAAAGAAAAAACGGTATTCAATTCTGATGGAAAAATCAAGAATGAAGTTCAGCGACTGAAAGACTCTGTCTTCTTATATAAATATTATTACCATAATGGCAACATAGAATCTGAATACCGGAATAAAGATTCGATATTTTACAGTTACTCGGCATGGGATTCGTCAGGTAGTCCACTTGACTGCGGGAATTTCAAAGACGGAAACGGGATATTAATCCAATATGCTTCAGGCGTAAAAGATATTGAAGCTAATTATTCCAATTACAAATTGGATGGTGAATACCTAACCTATTTCTCCAATGGCAATATTCAAAGTAAAAGATTTTATAAACAGGGTGCAGAAGCCGGCATTTGGGAGTACTATCTGGAAAACGGAAAACTGCAATCATCAAAAGATATGAAAACCGGAATTTTCACTAAATATACTGAAGCTAATTACGATAAAATGGTATCAAAAACACTTAATGACAAAGAAGATGGAGAAATAATGCCATCTTACCCGGGAGGTGTAGCAAACCTTATGAAATATTTAAGTAAAAACATTAATTACCCAACTATTGCCAGAGAAAATGGACTCGAGGGGAAAGTAATTGCTAAGTTCTCGGTCAACCAATTTGGGAGTATAGCTAATATAGAAATTATAAAAGACGGTGTTGGAGGCGGATGTGCACAGGAAGTAATCCGTGTGATTAAGAGAATGCCATTCTGGGAACCCGGCTTCAGTGATGGATTTCCGGTAAAAGTATTCTATACTCTTCCTGTTACTTTCAAATTAGCAAACTAGGATATAGTCACCCGAATCTGCTAAAAATTTGACCAAAATTGTTTTATCCAAACATGGGTTATTACTTACTGCTTACAACTTTCCACTAATTTGCCACTTCACTCAAAAACCGAATACGTACAAGTTGTATCTCCCGGTATTCTATATCTTCTTCTTTCAGTTTTTTATAGGCTGCATCCACACTATCCGTATCGGCTTCCATAAAATAATCGAAAATTTCTTCTTGAATATCTTCATCAATCACATCATCTATATAGTATTTGATATTTACCCGTGTGCCGGAGTTGACTATAGAATCCAGCTCGCCGATTAAATCCTCCATGCTGATATTAAAGGACTTGGCGATATGCTCTAAAGGCATTTTTTTATCGATGGATTTGATAATATTGACTTTGATATTCGAATTTTTATCCGCCGATTTAATGTTGGAAAAATCTGCAGTTCTTTCGATTTTATTTTCCTCAATATAAGCACTAATGGCTTGCAGGAATGGCTTGCCGAAACGCTCGGCTTTTGCTTTGTTTACGCCATTTATTTGGGCAAGTTCGTCCACCGTTACCGGAAATAAAGTGGCCATTTCTTCGAGTGATGGGTCTTGAAAAACAGTATATGGCGGTATCTTATGTTTTTTGCCTTCCGTATAGACAATTTCTTTCAGAATTTTGAACAAATTGGGTTCCAAAACTGACCCCGATTTGCTTCCCATTACAACAGTATCATCATCATCGTCCTCACCGTCAGCAAATTTATGATTGAGTACGATTTGAACAGATGATGCTTTCTTGATGAATTTTTTGCCTTCGTCAGTTAGAAATAATTTTCCGTATTGTTCAATATCTTTACCCAAAAAGTTTAGCAATATTGCCTTGCGCACAACTGAATTCCAATACAACATATCCTTATCTGCACCCTTACCGAATATCTTGAGTTTGTCAAAATTGTTTGTGGTAATTTCCGCAGATTTTCTCCCGGTCAGAATGTTTATCGTGTTCACGATATTTACATTTTCGTTCGTTTCAGCTACTACCTGTAATGCCAGTTTTATCTCATCTTTTGCTTCTACTTTTTCTTTGGGGTTTTTACAATTATCACACATGCCACAGTTCCCCGTTTCTTCGCCAAAATAATGCAACACGAATTTTTTGCGGCATTCGCCCGTTTCGGCATATGCTTCCACTTCGCTCAACTGCATAACGGCAATTTCTTTTTCGGCTACCGTTTTTTCTTTGTTGGATAAAATGAATTTCTCAAACTTATGTATTTCTTTTGGCGAATAATAAGCGATACAATTGCCTTGCAAGCCGTCTCTGCCTGCCCTTCCTGTTTCCTGGTAATAATTTTCGAGCGATTTTGGAATGTCAAAATGGATAACAAAGCGCACATCGGGCTTGTCGATTCCCATTCCGAAGGCAATGGTAGCTACAATAACTTGTATGTCTTCCATCAGAAACTGATCTTGCCTGTCACTGCGGGTATGTGCATCCAGCCCGGCATGATAGGCCATGGCATTGATGCCATTTACGGAGAGTACTTCTGCTAATTCTTCAGTAGTATTTCTGCTCAAACAATAAATAATACCGCTCTTATTGCCATCTTTTTTGATATATTTTATAATATCCTTTATTGCATCCTGTTTGCTTGGCTTGGGGCGTACTTCGTAAAATAAATTCTCGCGCATGAATGACGAGATAAAAATTTGAGGGTCGTGCATGCCCAAAGTCTTCACGATATCTTGCTGAACTTTTGGAGTTGCGGTAGCCGTAAGTGCCACGATTGGAATATTGCCCTCGATATCGTTGAGCATCTGTCTTATTTTGCGATATTCCGGACGGAAATCATGTCCCCATTCCGAGATACAATGCGCTTCATCAACAGCTACAAAAGATATTTTAATTGTTTTAAGAAAATCAATATTTTCCTGTTTCACCAAACTCTCGGGAGCCACATACAGCAATTTGCATTTGCCGTCCACGATGTCTTTTTTTACCTGATTGGTTTGCGTTTTGTTTTGCTGAGAATTAATAAAGTGGGCTATATTATCCACGTTACTGTATCCCCGAATAAGATCAACCTGATTTTTCATCAGCGCAATCAACGGCGAGATAATGATGGCTGTACCTTCATTCATCACGGCAGGCAACTGATAACAAAGTGACTTACCTCCGCCGGTGAGCATAATAACAAATGTATCCTTTTTAGATATTATACTTTCAATTATAGCTTCTTGATTGCCTTTAAATTTTTCAAAGCCAAAATATTCTTTTAACGCGCTTAACATCGTTTCATTTTTCACACTCATAAAAAAAATCAGATTAAAAATAGATTCAAATAAAATCTTGTTTTTTCAATACATTAAGATACTCAAAACTAACAAAAACAAATGCAAAAAGCTGTTAAAAAGTTTTATGTAAATTTTACGATAATATTTACTTTTGTGGACTGATTTTCAGTAATTAAGTAAATGACAAGAATAATTCGACTTTTTCTCACTATAAACAGTTAATATGAACGCAAATGCATACGTGGCCATCATGGCAGGAGGAATTGGCAGCAGATTTTGGCCCGCAAGCAGAACAGGCAAACCCAAACAATTTCTGGATATTTTAGGTACGGGAAGAACGCTGATACAGGCAACTTACGACCGTTTTACAAAAATATGTCCTAAAGAGAATATTTTTATACTCACCCACAGTGACTATATTCCGCTTATCAAAGAACAGCTTCCGGATGTAACGGATGTACAAATTTTGGCTGAACCCGCCCGTAAAAATACGGCACCTTGTATTGCTTATGCTTCGATGAAAATCCGTAAAATCAATCGTGACGGCAATATGATTGTAGCACCATCTGACCATATTATTATGAATGAAGATGAATTTGTACGCATTTGCAACACCGCATTGGATTTTGTATCCCAAAATAATGCTCTGGCTACTTTGGGAATCCGGCCTACTCGACCTGATACCGGATATGGTTATATCCAGTATATGGAAAAAGAAGTGGCACCGGAAATTCATCAGGTAAAGACATTCACTGAAAAGCCACAAAAAGAAGTGGCACAACAATTTATAAAAAGTGGTGACTTTTTGTGGAATGCCGGTATTTTCATCTGGAATGTCAACACGGTAATTTCAGCTTTAGAAAGCAACTTGAATGAAGTTTATGAAGCATTTGCCGAAATAGAGACAGACTTACTGACAGATAAAGAGCAAGAAGGTGTTATAACAGCATTTACGCAATGTCCGAGTATTTCTATTGATTATGGTATCATGGAGAAAGCCAAAAATGTATATACGATACCTTCGTCATTTGGATGGAGCGACCTGGGGACCTGGGCATCCTTATATGTGGAGAAAGAAAAAGACTATCTGCAAAATGCGGTGAATGGCAATAATGTGGTGATTTATGATTCTACGCATAACATTATCAATGTGCCCGAAAATAAACTAGTCGTGATACAGGGATTGGAAAATTTTATCGTAGTGGATACCGATGATGTGCTGCTGATTTGCAATAAAGACGAGGAACAGCGTATCAAGGAATTTACACACGACATCAAGATGAACAAAGGCGAGAAGTTTTTGTAGCTTTATCCATTTATAGGCAGCATAGCATTTTATGAATAATTTAAAAATAGTTTTTGCTCTATTTATTATAGGTATATTTGCTATTACTGTCTATTATTTTTATCCTGAAAAGGAACTACCTAATAATAAAAATATTACTAAAATTTTGCTTATAAAACACAAGAGACTTTTATATGTGTACTCAGATGATACTCTCTTGAAAACTTATAAAGTCTCACTCGGATTTAATCCTGTTGGAAAGAAACAATTTGAAGGCGATGGCAAAACACCGGAGGGAAATTACATAATCAATGATAAAAACGCTAATAGTAAATGTTATCTTAATTTAGGAATATCTTATCCCAATCCAGATGATATTCAATTTGCGAAGGAAAATAAGAGAAAAACCGGTGGAGATATAAAGATACATGGGATAAGACCTAAACTAAGCTGGATTGGTAAGTTTCATCGATTTTATGATTGGAGCAATGGATGTATATGTGTTACAAATACAGAAATAAAAGAATTGTTTGATCATGTACAGATTGGAACCACTATCGAAATTCTTCCATAACAAACAATTCTATTTCGCACGCATTTTCTAATGCTCTGTAACTATTAATTTGTATACTGGATATGCATGTTTTTCTAAAAACAAGTTGTTATTAACTCGTTGTGTGGTTAAACCACATAGAAGCATAGGATTTATAATAGCAAATAGTTGTTTGGTGCGAATCATTTCAGACAGTCAAGCTAAGACATAGTATCGCCTTTGGTATCGCCTAAGGCGACACCTGTATTTTTCTATTCTTTCCTCAATTTTTGTTTTG
>CAZPBT010000092.1:0-10948 GCA_964584555.1 uncultured Chitinophagales bacterium | reverse complement strand
CGCCCTCGTGTGTTTTCCTGGCCGGTTTTCGGTACGGCACTTTTTGGGACTCTGTTGTTTATTTTTTATAAATTCAACCAATATGTATTTCCTTGGGATAGTTGGATGCAGGCTTCGGGAAATGCTCGTCATTTTTGTGAAATGAACCGTGAGCAACTCATTGTGCAACCTTCAAATACTTGGTCTAATCTGGGTTTTGTTATTGTAGGCTGGATTTTTATCAGTATTGCAAAAAACGACCATAAATATTTTGAACGAGCTTCAGTCAATAATATGTTGGCAAAATATCCCGGGTTTACCTATCTTATCGGGTTTGCAACACTTTACCTGGGTATTGGCAGTTTTCTTTTTCATGGTACACTTACCTATGCATTTCAGAAAATGGACCAAACCGGCATGTATTTCGTGCTTATTGCTTTTCTTGCTTATAATTTATTCAAGTTATTTCCTTTTATCCGCTACAAAGGTGTCCGCTATGCGTCGAATAAGTTTTTTATCATTAATGCATTGATTTTAATGGCCATTTTTTATTTTTTCTTGTGGAAAGCACCGATTAATATCTTATTTCCTGCCTTAACCTTAGCTGTATTCATCACCAATTTTATTCTGTTTCACAAAGTAAAAAATACGATATCTTTTATTGGATTTATGAAGGCCTCATTTATTACTTTAATGATATCTGCAGCGGTTTGGATATTGGATATTACCAGTAAAATGTGTTCTCCTGCCAGTATTTTTCAAGGTCATGCATTATGGCATATTCTCAACTCAATAACCATTTTTCTTGCATATTTATACTACAGAAGTGAAGAATTCTTAACACCGGAGGATAAAGAATTATTAGACTCCGAAACAAGTTTGGCATAGTTTTTTGTCTATCTTTGTGAAAAAGATAGTCTTATGTTTAAAATAGGTAAATTTTCAGTCTTTTTATTGCTTCTAAGTGCATTCGTAAACACCGGATGTGATGCTTTATTAAAGGCAGCTGCTGCGCAAAAACAAGCCACAGGGCAAGTTCCGGCGAGAGCTAACACTTTGGCATTACCCGCAAATAAGGATCGTATTTATACTTTAAACTACGCACCCGGTCCTATTTTTAATCCAACAGTCAATCCTTGGGGTACTCGCTATAAAGATTATATATTCGATTCTTGGGATGTAACTACAGAATATTACAAAAAGAATAGTCCTAATTATAAAGGTGGAGGTGACAACCTGATAATGGATATTTTTACACCAAAGAATGACCCGGAACGAGGCAGACCTTGTGTAATATATGTTTTCGGAGGTGGATTTGCTTCAAAAATAGATGATTGTACACAAGAAGTGGTAAAGGGTATGGTTGAAAAAGGTTATGTAGTTGCAAACACAGATTATCGTATCGGCTTTAATGGGCAATACACAGTTATGGCTTGTCAAGGTGATTTTAATGCTGATATGTATCCGGCATTTTTGCGTGCCATACAAGATTTGCGTGATGCAGTACGTTATCTAAAAGCAAATGCAGAACGTCTAGGTATTGACAAAAATAAAATTTTCATTGGTGGACAGAGTGCAGGTGCTCTTACATCTTTAGCTGTCGGATATGTTGAAGATAAAGATATTGATCCGAATTTACTTAAAGTTGTCGGAGGTAGTCTTGATTATGGTGGAAGTAATTTAAAAGAAAATGTAAGTGTTGCCGGTGTGTATTCTTTGTCGGGTGCAATCGTTCAACCAAGCGTATTGCAAAAATCATCAAAAACTCCATTGTTGCTCATACATGGTACTCAAGATGATCTTGTAAATCCAAATGTGGGTGCTGTTTTTAAATGCGATGGTAAAAATCCTACTTTTCCAAAAGTAGCAGGAGGTAATGCTATATACGAAGTCATGCATACCAGAGTACCAATACGTCTAGAATTAGTTTGCAAAGGTGGGCATGGCATGGGTACAGTTGGCTATCCTAAATTACTGGATTTAATAAGTTCATTTACATACAGTGTCTTACAAGGAAACCCTATAACAGGCAAAGAAATTATTGAAGCTGCAGTACCAGTACGTCAAGATAATTCACTTTGTAAGTAATTACCGCTCCTCGATATCCTGTATTTTTGTTTCTTTTTGTTGGTTTGTTTTTTGTGGATTTTCATTTCTGATAAATCCCGGAGTAGCAAATTCTTTTTCCAGTGTCCAGGCTTCCCAGCGAATTTTTTTGTTGCTGATTAATATTGCATTTGGAATTGCATTAATTTCTTTCATCCAGAAGATTAAGCTCGGCACATGCATCCATTCTCCTTTGAAATCCTGAAACGAATAATATAATTGAATGGAAAGAAGCTCACGTTTTATGACTGAATGCTTAGCATCAAAATAATAAATTTCTCTGTAGCCGATTTTTCTGGTAAAATTATCGTACAATGCTTTAAAGTAAGGCTGACTGCAATAATCATCTATGCAATATAGATTTTGTTCATTATTATTGGCTGTTTGATAATGTGCTAAGTAATCATTCCACAGGCATTGGTTATATTCATATTTAGGATAATAGGCATTCCATTTTCCTGAACAATAGCCCTTTAATAAATCAACAGGCAGGGTTTTCAGATAATTATTTACACTTGCATCCAAATTAATACTATAAGCAAAGGTATCTGTTTTAAATAATTGTGCAGATGCAGCATGAGTGCCATATAGCAATAGTATCAAGATAAACTTTCTCATTTTACAATCCGGTTAGCTGTGCCAGTTCTGCTTTAGTATTCGGCGTATTTTTAATAACTGTCATGGGTATGGTCAGCTGTTTGTTTTTCATGTTTTTTAAATCCGTATTCATCAATTTGCTTTGGTCAGCCAATGCAATTTTCCCGTCTGTTCCGAATGAAAAGATGGTACATTCTTCACCCGCCAGCAATTTAATAGAATAAGTAGTCTTATCCGGATAATAAGTGAATACGGCATTCCTGTTTTTATAAACCACATACACCGCAGACGCTAATTTCTTATTATAACCTTTCAAATCAAAATCTACAGTAATATCAACCGCATTCTGTTCGTCTAAGATTTTATCGCAATTGTAAAACCCCATTTCATTTATATTCATCGTTTTAAAAATCTCATCAACATTTGTCATCTGCACTAATTCATATACCACATTGCCCGTTTTAGGGTCAACAACAGCAACTGTATTATTAGTTTGAATACCCGAAAATCCGGCATCTTCCTGATTATTAAAATTATCAAACCAGTAATCGGTTTTGCTGTCAGGCAATTTATCATTAGCAAGCACATTATTGGCAAATAAGTTTTTCTTTTCCCACATTTTAGTAGTTGGATTAAGCTTATACAACTCCCCTCCTGCTATATCAAAATTAGTTTTCAGCTGGATATTCATGTTTTTTCCCGGAGCAAAAGAAAGTAATTTTCCATTTCCATAGGCATAACACTCAAACATTCCTCCACTTTCCAGTGTGTATGTTTTATCAGCTGATGCATAAGTCATCGGGATATGATTGAGTAAAATGTCTAACTGGTCGGTGAATTGTCTGAATTTGAAAACGACTTCACCTTCATATAGTTTCTCTCCCAAATAAAAACTGTTTGCCTGAATAAAAATTTTGGTGCCTTGATGTTCAATGAGCTTACAAATGTTTGATGGAAATTTATATTCCGTAAATGGAGTTGCAGTAAGTTGCTCGGGTATTTTTGCAAATGAAATTAAAGGCAATAAAATAGCGAATAAAATAAAACGATAGGTTTTCATAGTTAGAATTTGTATTAAAACGTCTGCCGTTAAAAAATATTGTTACTTAAAAATACAAATTTTATCTTTCGGTTTCAAGTAAATTTGCATAATGAAAGAACTGGTAATTCTGAAAATCGGCGGTAATGTAATAGACGATACGGATAAATGCAATCTCTTTTTAGAAGATTTTGCCCAAATAAAACAAGCTAAAATTTTAATACATGGTGGCGGTAAAGTGGCAACATCATTGCTGACCAAACTGGGTATTGAAACAAAAATGATTGACGGCAGGAGAATTACTGACCGGCAAACCATTGATATTGTTACCATGGTATATGCAGGTTTGATTAATAAAAAACTTGTCGCCAAACTGCAAGCCGAAAATTGTAATGCCATCGGAATTTGTGGCGCTGATGCTAATACCGTACTGGCACATAAACGTGTCCATCCAACTATAGATTACGGCTTTGTCGGAGATATTGACAGCGTAAATATTGAATTATTAAATCAGTTTTTACAACTGTTGCTCACACCGGTAATGGCACCCATTACACACGATAAGCATGGAAATTTACTCAATACCAATGCAGATACATTGGCAGCAGCATTGGCTATTGCCATGACTAAATATTATAAGGTTTCCCTCATTTATGCCTTTGAAAAAAACGGATTACTCCAAGATATTGCAGATGAAAACAGTGTAATTAAGCTCGTCAATGTAAATGAAGTGCAGCAACTCAAAGAGAAACAAATCATTAGTGGTGGCATGATTCCAAAAGTGGATAACATTGTGCATGTTTTATCGCATGATGTGGAAAAAGTAATATTATGCAAAGCTGAAAATATAGCGGACGTATTAAACGGAAATCCTATTTTTGGCACTACATTTATAAAATAATGCAAAAGACAGCGAATGATATAACTCAACTAATAACTGCTTTACTGAAGCAGTTAATAGCTGTTGAATCTTTCAGCAGAGAAGAAGATAAAGCCGCTGAGGTTTTGCGTAAATTTTTGAAGTCACATAAAATTACATTTGAAACCAGACAACACAATACCTGGATAAAAAACAAGCATTACAATTTTTTAAAACCTACCCTATTACTTTGTTCGCATATTGATACGGTGAAGCCTGTACAAAACTGGACTAAAAATCCGTTTGAAGCAATAGAAGAAGATGATAAATTATTTGGATTGGGAAGCAATGATGCGGGTGCTTCACTGGTCTCCTTGTTAGGCGCATTTTTGCATTTTTATGAAAATGAAGATCTCAAATACAACTTGCTTTATTGTGCGGTAGCAGAAGAAGAAATTTCAGGAAAAGGAGGCATGGAATTGCTGGAAGATATTACATCAGCCTGTGATTTTGCTATCATTGGCGAGCCTACCGAAATGCAAATGGCCATTGCCGAAAAGGGATTATTGGTGCTGGATGGTGTGATAAAAGGCAAATCCGGACATGCTGCCAGAAATGAAGGAAATAATGCCATATATTTAGCTATATCAGATATTGTATGGTTTCAAAATTTTCAGTTCAAAAAGATTAATCAGCTATTGGGGCCTGTAAAAAACACAGTTACTGTCATCAATGCAGGTACACAACACAATGTTATTCCGGATGTATGTAAATATGTGGTTGATGTACGCACTATACCTGAGTACAGTACTGAACAATTACTGGAAATAATCCGCGATAATGTGAAAGCAGAAATAACCCCCCGCTCTGTTCGTTTACAACCCTCTCAAATTGATAAAGAGCATATCTTAGTAAAAACTGCAGAAAAATTAGGCATTGAGTTATTTGGCTCATCTACTTTATCCGATCAAGCATTATTAAAAATTCCCAGTGTCAAAATGGGCCCCGGCAAATCAGAACGTTCACATACTGCAGATGAATTTGTCTTTCTGAATGAAATTGAGTTGGGAGTAAAAGGCTATGTCAAATTACTGCAAAATATTTGCTTATAATTCTTGTACAACCAATTCCTTAAGTGAATCATCTTTATCTAATCAGGATCCGGTAGGCGGTTCTGTTTGTTTACTTTTCAAGTCTGCAATTAATACACCAATTTTCTTTTGATATTCATCTTGAGTAAGAAATACTTTTTGATTTACGGTTTTATTGTCAGCAGTTGTGCTTGTTTCAAAAAGAGAAATATTCATCAATTCAGAAAGCCTTAGTATTTCTAAAAGTATTGCTTCTCTTTGTGTATGTTCATCCCGATTACTGAATATGGTATAGGTGAATGCGATAGAAACCATTCTTCCGGCTTCAGTAATATCTGCCAAAAATATATCTACAGAAAAAGGCTTTATATTGGGAAATACAGCCAATAATTCTTTTAATGACTGTATGTAAAGTTCTATTACATAAAGTGGTGTGTCAGCACCTACTGCAAATTCTTTCTTATATTTCTTAAAGGTTCTATAGCCTTTATTGTCTATCGTTAAATCTGCCAATCTGCCGTTCGGTATAGAAATTATAGAATCATTCAATGTTCGGATTCGGGTAGAGCGGATACCTACCTCAAGAACAGAGCCTTCAAATTGTTCGCATTTAATGGTATCACCAATATTAAATGGTCTGTCCAGAAACAGCATAATAGAACCGATAAAGTTTTTTACAGTGTCTTGGGCTGCCAAAGCAAAAGCCAAACCACCTATGGAAATACCGGCAATGATTGTAGTTATGTTTACATCTAACAGATATAGCACATAAAATGCACCAAATATCATCAGAAAAAACTTGGCGAATTTTCTAACTACTTGTACGAGCTGGTCATCCAAACGGTTTGTTGTCTTATCGCTGTATTTCTGTACAATTTCTAAAATAAAATTGATTAAATTATTTATAAACCAAAATAAGAAAATAGCTTTTATCACACTGATACCTTTAATGATGGGTATGACATGTGTATTATCTAAAAACAGTGTAGGAATAAATAACTGTAAAATTAGCAAAGAGAAAAACAGGCTGCCTGTTTGCATGAGTTGTTTCAATAGTTTCTCCCCTTTATAAGGATTACTGATGTATTTTACAGCAATAAAATGAAATGACTTATAAATCAGTTTTCGAGAGAGGTAATAGGTCAGTATCAGTATACCAATCACACAAACCAAGCCTAGCCATTGCCAGTAATATAATATCCAGAATTTATTGTTGGCATATATAGGTAATAATTTGCTCCAGATATTCGCACCTAGCGGAAAGAGCAGTGTATATAATTTAGGTATTTCTGTAACAGTTTGCTCACTGTAATACCATTTCCCGTTTACTTTTTCTACATAAACAGATTTGAGTTTATCAGAAAGCACGTATACTTGAGTTTGAGTGCTGGAATCGGTATAGTTGGGGTCATTGGGTATAGTATTTAATTTTATTTCTATTGCTTTAGCTGTCAGTATCTGCTTGAGATGTAATGCTAATTCTTTAGCTTGCTGAGGATTGGCAATATTAAATGACTTGGCAGATTGTGCCAAATTATATTGATTTTTTTCTAAGTATTGAATATGATTGGCAATTACACTTCTGGGTGATAAATGAATGCTGTCTTGCGTATATGCATTAAATGAAATCAGACAAAGACAAAAAATAAATACATGCTTCATATTGCAAAAGTACAAAAAGCAAATACTTGTCTGTTACATGATTTTTTTTGACTCTTATATAATTGTTGGATGGCTACTCAAAAATCATTTCACTCAAATTTATTACCCTTGTTGAATAAATATCTCCTTTTTCAAGAATTACCTTACTTTTGTGGATGCAGATAAAAGGCACATACCGCGAAATATGGAACATTTCATTTCCAATCATGTTAGGAACATTGGCCTATTCTGTCAACCAGATTATTGACACGGTTTATCTTGGAAATTATGCTAATACGGCTCTGGAAGCTATTACAATTGTCAGCATCTACTATTTTGTTTTTTTGTTTTTTGCTGCCGGAATTGCACGCGGTTGTCAGGTTATCATCTCCAGGCATAATGGCGAAATGGCCTATCACAAAATCGGTATTGCCTTCGACCATCTGCTAGTAATCGGAATGGTTTTGTCTTTGCTTTTGTTCATATTCTACCATTTTTTCACACCGCTACTAATTCCATACCTCATCAAGAATCCTGCAATTCAAACAGATGCAGTCAACTATATGAAGGGCATTAACTGGTCAACTCCTTTTATGGTGTTAGGATTTTGCTATAATGGTTTTTATTCAGGAATTGGCAAAACGCGTATTATCACGTGGGCTACAATTGGCATGGCCATTACCAATGCCATACTGGGCTATCTGTTTATTTTTGGTAATTTTGGATTACATCCCATGGGTATAAAAGGTGCAGGAATTTCTACAGGAATTGCCAATATTGTCTTGTTGCTGTTTTATATCGTTGACTTTTATAAACAAAAATATGCTGTTCAATATCATGCATACCGTTTTAAAAATATACAATGGGATGAAATTAAATCTATTCTCCAACTTTCATCTCCTATCGTATTGCAAAATACAGTGGGTGTAGCATCTTGGTGTTATTTTTATATTTGTGTGGAAAGACTGGGTGGAAACAATCTGGCTGTTTCAGGTATTCTGAAAAGCTTATTTATTTTTTTAGGTATTCCGATATGGAGTTTTTCCAGTACATCCAATACCGTAGTGAGTAATATCATAGGACAAGGCAGAACAGATGCAGTTGTGCCTGCTCTAAAAAAAGTACTTTTATTAGCAGTAATTATTACCGGCAGCAGTGTTTTATTTGTATTGCTGTTTCCCAATTTTGTCTTTTCCTTATTCACTAATGATGCCTCCATTTTACAAGATATTATCAAGCCATATCAAACGCTTAGTATAGGCATGTTCTTTTTTATGTTTGCCATGGTGATGAATCAAAGTATAGTTGGTACCGGTGCCACTTTCATTCCGGCATTCGTAGAAGTAGTTTGCAGTATATCTTATGTTATTTATTGCGAATACTTTATAATTCATCTTCACTCACCATTATATATAGCATGGGGTTGCGAAATACTCTATTGGATGCTCTTATTTACATTTACTTTTGTATATTGGTACAGCGGAATCTGGAGAAAATATATTAAACACATCGATACACTCGAATAATGGAAGCAGATAGTAAAATGGAATGGTTTGCTACGTGGTTTGATTCACCACTGTATCACATTTTATATAAAAACCGCAATCAGGAAGAAGCCAATCAATTTATAGATAATATGCTCCGCAAACTGGGTATAGAGTACGGCACTATGCTCGATTTAGCTTGTGGCAAAGGCAGACATGCCTATTATTTGTCTGAAAAAGGTTTCGATGTTGTTGGTGTTGATTTATCCAATGCAAGTATTGATTATGCTAAGACCATGTACAAGCGTGATAATTTGGAGTTTTACGTACATGATATGCGCTTACCTTTCCGCATCAATTTCTTTGATTATATCTTCAATTTTTTTACCAGTATCGGCTATTTCAATTCTTTAGATGAAAACAACAAAGTATTTGCTGCCATACACGATGGTTTGAAACCAAAGGGCAAAGTAGTAATAGATTTTATGAATGCTGAAAAAGTAATGCAGCATTTAGTAAAACGTGAAAATAAGGTGATTGACGGATATAAATTTTATTTACGAAGAGAAGTAACTGACGGGAAGATTATAAAAAATATACTAGTGGAAAAAGGCGATCAGGTCTGGATATTTAAAGAAGAAGTGCAGGCATTACAACCCCATCATTTCCACCAGTTTTTAAACAATAATAAACTAACCTTGTTACAGGAATTCGGAGATTATGAATTAAATCCTTTTCATCCGAAACGCTCTGACAGATATATTGTATTAGCTCAAAAATTATAAGTATGCGAAAAAAAGTAATGGTCATCATAGGCGCAGGTGAAGGCATCAGTAAAGCCACCGCTGAATTATTCGGCAAGCAGAATTATACAATTTGTTTAATTGCCAGAAAAAAGGATAAGCTCGAAAAAATCACAAATGAACTCCGAGATAAAAATATTGACGCACATTATTTTATTGCCAGTGTGAGCGACAGTGATACGATACGAGATACTTTTGAACAAATATGGCAGTTGTTTCCGCATATTGATATTCTTCATTTTAATGTATCCAAAAGCAAACAAGTCGATATCGTAAGTGAAACTTCCGATTCGCTGACCAGAGATTTTAAAACGAATGTGGCATCTGTAATGACCTGTTTACAGTTGGTATTGCCCGACATGGAAAAAATTGGAGAAGGTACTATACTTTTGACCGGAGGCGGGCTGGCCTTGCATCCCAATTATGAATTGGGTTCTTTGTCGATTGGTAAAGCCGGGTTGCGTAATATGGCACAATCACTGCATGACTCATTGAAATCAAAAAATATTTATGTAGGCACAGTTACTGTTTGCGGATTTGTTGCAGAAGATTCACCAAAACATTCCCCTAAAATTATAGCCGAATTATTTTGGAAATTACATACTGAACGCAAAGACTGGGAAATTATACAATAAAGTGGACACCCTTTTACAGCTCGATTTTCGTCTGTTTCATTTTATCAATACAGATTGCAGTACTATGCTACTGGATGTGATATGTACCCTTCTAAGAGATAGAATGACCTGGATTCCATTATACATAATACTTGGCATTTGGGTAATGTATAAGTATAAATTAGAGGGCTTGCCCATGATAGTTGGGGTGCTGTTATGTTTTGTAGCTGCAGACATCATTTCATACCAAATCTTGAAACCGCTGATTCACCGGCTGCGGCCCTGTCATAATACACTAGTGCATGCTCGTTTAGTATTAGGGCATTGCGGTGGCAAATGGAGTTTTCCATCCTCACATGCCAGTGACCACATGGCTATCAGTGTAGGTATAATCTTATTCGGAATATTCAAAAATAAATGGATAAATAGCTTAATGATAATTTGGGCTTTGGCAGTAGGATTTTCACAAATATATGTAGGCGTTCACTATCCGACAGATATTTTAGCCGGTTTTTTACTTGGAACAGGCTGTGCTTTTGCATCAAAATATATCTTGCATTTAATTGGGAAAAGATTTTTCAGTAGGAAGCAATAAATACCAAAGCTCTCTCCGTTCGCCATTAGTTGGTGTTTAGACATCGGATAGCTTTAGCGTTGATACCTCACCTGCCGATAAATTCCCATTTAGAAATCGAAAAAAAGTTATATCTTTAAATGTGTCAAGTAAGTTGCAAG
>CAZPBT010000091.1:0-10983 GCA_964584555.1 uncultured Chitinophagales bacterium | reverse complement strand
TAAATCATTACAGGCAGCAACAATATTTAATAGAAACGGAAGAAACAGTTCGTGAAGGAAGAAGAGTACTGGCAGTGCGTGCAGAGTATAAACGGAGTATAAAAGGCGTAATTCTGGATGAAAGCGAAAATGGGAATATTACCTATATCGAGCCGAATGAAACGCTGTTTTTGAATAATGAACTGACAGAATTAAGACTAGAAGAAAAGAGAGAAATAATAAAAATACTGACTGCATTAACGCTTAAAATCCAACCCTACAAAGAACAAATTGACCAATTGCAAAACTTGATGGGTGAGTTGGATGTGATTAAAGCAAAAGCTTATTTTGCCTTAAACTATGATTGTCATTTGCCGGAATTGTCGAAAGAAAAGAAAATCTATTTAATAGATTTTGTACATCCCGTATTATATTATCACCATAAAAAAAATAAAAAAGAAGTTGTTGCCAATACCTTCTATTTAGATGAACATAAACGTGTTTTAGTCTTATCCGGACCCAATGCTGGCGGTAAGTCTATCGTGTTAAAATCAATAGGATTAATTCAGCTGATGTTGCAATTCGGCATGTTGATTCCGGCTAAAGAAGGCTCAGTTTTATCTTGTTTTGAAAAGTTGTTTGTCGATATCGGAGATGAACAATCTATAGAAAATGACTTGAGCACATATAGTTCGCATTTATCCAATATGAATTATTTTATTCGTCATGCCAATGCTGCTACATTGCTATTGGTTGATGAAATGGGCATGGGTACCGACCCGGCATTAGGCGGTCCTATGGCAGAAACTATTTTGGATAATTTGTACAAGAAAAAAGTGTTCGCAGTCATTACGACTCACTTTCATAATTTGAAAATTTATGCCCAACAAACGGATGGAATTCAAAGCGGAGCAATGAGTTTTGATAAACAGCACCTGAAACCAGCTTATCAACTACAACTGGGACAGCCGGGTAGTTCTTTCACATTTGAAATTGCTAAAAAAGTAGGTTTGCCGGATAAATTAATTCTGGATGCGACGGGTAAAACCGGAGAAAATAAAAAAGTGCTGGATGAAGTATTGACAGATATTCAAACGGAAAAACAGTTTATAAAAGGCATTAGAAAAAATGTACAGCAAAAAGAATCTCATTTATCTGAACTTACACAGAATTATGAGAAGATGAATAAAGAACTCAGTAAAGACAAAAAAAGATTGCTGAAGTATTATGAACAAAGATTGTTAGAAAAATTTAATGAGGAAAGCCGCAATTTGGAAAATGAAATGCGCAAATGGCGGGAAGAAAAGAGTGATAAAAATAAGTTTCTGGAGGTTAGAAAATATATTGACGAAAACCGGGAAGATATCGAAGAACGTTTGAATGAAACTGAACATCAAGCTACGGAGCATAAAACAGAATTTACAATTGGACAGAAAGTAGTGATTGATGAGGGTTTGGAAGTGGGGCAAATATTGGACATTAAAAATAATCAAATTACAGTAGGCTTTGGTAGCATACAAACCAAAGTAAAAAAAGACAGAATTAAACCGGCTGAACCTGTTAAAACTCAAACAGCAAAAAAACAAAGTGTAAACACACAAATGATTACAGAAAAAAGCCAGTTTGATTATCATATTGATTTGAGAGGATTGTTGAAAGAAGAAGCCTTGCCGGCTTTGGAAAATTTTCTGGACAGAGGACTGATGTATGGATTTTCTAAAATGAAGATATTACATGGTCGTGGTACCGGAGCTTTGCGTCAAGCAGTACACCACTATCTGAAACAATACAAACCCGTAAAATCTTTCTATTTTGAAGAAGATAAATTTGGCGGTGATGCCATAACTATTGTCGAAATGAAATAGTTATACATTGTCTATTTACTTACTTGTGGTTTTCAAAGAATAGCCATATATTTATGTTATAACAATTCAGGGTATGAGAATATACACTTTGCTATTATTTTGTCTGCTGTATACAGTTGGTTTTTCTAAAACACCGCTAAAACTAAACAGTATTCGTGTTGAGGATTTGCAGATGCAGCATGCAAAACTTGCCGGAAATAGTAATGATAAAATTATTTTTGCAGCGAAATTAGCCGACAAACAATCAGCAGTTGCAATACCGGCAGTTTATCACATTGAAGCTTATTTAGGTGAGCAGGCCTATCTGCTTTCTGCAAATTATACTAATATTAACGCTAAGCAATTATCAACTGATTTTGTGGAGCTTTATCAAATTGATAACAGCAGTAAAATAGATGTAAATATTGACAGAACAAAAAAAAACATTCCTGTTACAATCTTATTTTCTTCTTATTTACTACCAACAGATATTTCAGTACTTGCAAACAGTTTAGGTTTTACTATTGAGCAGACAGATTTTATACACCATCATTTTTCTGCCTATTTATCTCCGGAACAAATTCAAAAACTGACAGAAAAAACTGACATATTTTATATTACGAAATATTTTCCTCAAAAAAATACACTGCTGTTCGACAATGCTTGTATTATAGGACAAAGCCAGATAAATGGACCAATTCCATTTGGATTTAATCTGGATGGCAGTGGCAATAATATAGGAATCTGGGATGAAGGTACTGTGGGCCAGAATTTTGAGTTACCGGCTTCAAAAAACATAAATATTGATAAAGCTTTAAATTTTCCACCTTTTACCACACACCCTACTTTTGTTGGGGGCTGTATAGCTTCACAAGGAAATAATTTTTTTACTGTGACTGCGACATCACCTAAATCTGTTAATTTCTATTATGATATCCTGAATGATATTGTAAATGAAATACTTTCAGCAAAAACTGAACATCAGATTAATATCAGCAATCACTCGTATAATTTTTCCCAAACTTCTTGTTACGAGTCCGGTTCTTATATCCCTGATGCAGCTGATTTAGATAAAATCGTTAATGATAATCCCGAATTGTTGCCAGTTATTGCAGTTGGAAACTCAGCTTCTCTTTGTGCAGCCAGTGATACTTTTCATTCTATAGACATCGGATTCCAGGGATGTAAAAATGTGATTACAGTAGGCTGGTTATTTGCAGACAAAAAAATTGTTGGCAATAGCGGACGCGGACCGGTGGATGATGGCCGATTAAAACCGGAGCTGGTAGCAAAAGGTTTTGCAGTCAGCACGACAGCACCGGGTAATGGGTTTAGTACCGGATGGGGCTCATCATTTGCAGCACCTTTTGTGGCAGGTTGTGCATCTGTTTTATATCAAAAATATAAACAACAATATAGCGTATTTCCACATGGAGCACTAGTAAAGGCTATATTGTGTAATACTGCCAAAGATTTGGGAAATGCAGGACCGGATTATACATATGGATTTGGTCATCCTGATATTTTAAAAGCGGTTCAAACAATTGCGAATAATCAGTTCTTTGAAAATCAGGTTGCACAAAATGAAACTAAAATTTTTAATGTCGTTATACCACCTAATTTAAAAGAATTTAAAGCCACTTTGTGCTGGACAGATAAAGAAGGGTCACCATTGTCATCAAAATATTTAGTAAATAATCTGGATTTGAAATTAGTTTCACCATTTGGAGAAATTACTTTACCCTGGGTGTTAGATCCAAATCATCCAAGAGCAACTGCTGGTAGGGGAGTAGATAATCTGAATAATATTGAGTTCGTCTCTCTTCAAAATCCGTCAGCAGGCACATATAAATTAATGGTTACCGGTACAAATGTGCCATTTGGTCCACAAGATTTTTCCATTACTTATTTTAACCAACAAAAACCGATGGAAATAACTTTTCCAAATGGTGGTGAAGTACTGGATGTCCGTACTGCTTATAATATACGATGGAATGCTAATAGTGTAGACTCAGTTGCTGCTGTTGAATATTCATCTGATAACGGGGCAACATGGAATTTAATTAGTGCAGCTGTTACTGCTAAAAATGAATTGATTAGTTGGACAACTCCTAATAATGCAGTTTCTAATCAATATTTAATACGCATTACATCCGGAAATAATGTGGCAATATCTGCTGCTCCTTTTACAGTAGGCGGACAACTGGATTACAATACCATTCAAAGTTCGGTATGTGACGGTACAGCTAAAATTACCTGGTCGCCACAAACAGGAGCTACAGGTTATAAGGTTTATTATTTTGATAATGAAAAATGGAATCTGGCAGGACAAACAGCCACCACAAATTTTACAATTGCTAATTTAACTAATGGCAAATTGTACTTGTACGCAGTTTCTACTATTCTTAATGGTATTGAAGGAAACCATAGCTTGGCAAAATATTTTACACCAACAGCCACAGCTTGCGCTACGGTGAATGATGTTGGGGTTTATGAAGTAGTGTCAAAACTTGGCGGCAGAAGATTTACTTCCACTGCACTTGGTACAACTGAAAAAATGGTACTGATTGTAAAGAATTACGGTACTGCTACACAAAATACTGTCACGGTAAAATATACAATTAATGGCGGGCCGGTAAGAACAGCCACATTATCACAAAGCATGCCATCAAATGATACTGCTATTCTTTCTTTCACCACAAATGAGGACTTTTCAGTGATAGGAAATTATCAATTCAAGGCTTGGACACAGCTGGCCGGAGATGAAAATCTGTTGAATGATACACTTTATTATACTATAAAAAATTTAGCCAATAATCCGCTTACCCTGCCTTTTTACGACTCGTATGAAACTTCAAACACCGAGTATGTAAAATCCATTTTTGGTATTGATGGGTTAGATTATACAGATTTCTACAAAGAAACAAATGCACGCTGGCGTTCTGATGAAAGTAATCTCACAGCTAACACAGGTATGCATGCCATCACTTTGGACAATATTGGAAATACCACAGCTCAAAAATCGACGTGGATACAAACGTATAATCTTAGCAATTATGCAGATTCTGTTGTTTTTCTTGACTTTGATTTTATGAACAGAGCGGAAAAAGATGGAGGTGACAAACTTTTTGCCCGCGGAAATGATATGCAACCTTGGGTAGAAATTTATGATTTCTTTGCCAACAGAGGTGATTCAGGTGTTTATCATCAGGTGGAAGGAATTAACCTTTATCAGAAATTAAAAATTGAAAATAGTCAATCCTTCTCATCCTCCACGCAATTGAAATTTGAGGTAAGTACGAAAAATGCGGCAACTTCTCCTTATGGTTCCGGCGGTTATACGTTTGATGATTTGCACTTATATACCGTAGGGAAAGATATTGCCGTTTTGGATGCTTCTGTAAAGGCTATGCAATGTATTTCTAATGCAGCAGCACAACCTATTACGGTTACATTAAAGAATAATTCCGGTCAGAATGTTACAAATCTAGATGTCTATTATCAAATTAATACTGCCACTCCAGTTCATGAAGTAATTTCAACTCCAATAAATAATAATCAAACATCAGCTTATACATTTACGTCCTTATTTAATGAAAGCACGCCGGGTAACTATACGATAAAAATATGGGTAGCACATACAGGAGATAAGTTTAAGAATAATGACAGTATAACAATCAGTACAAAACTACTGGCTTCTGTTTCAGCATTTCCTTATTACACTGGGTTTGAAGATAATGACGGCAACTTACTCGTCGAAGGTAGCAATTCTTCCTGGGTGTGGGGAACACCGCAAAAGTATTATATGAATGATGCCGCTGAAGATAACAAAGCATGGACTACCGGCTTGAATAAAGGATATAATTATGCTGAAAATTCCAGGCTGTATCTTGGATGTTTTGATTTTAGTTCGCTAATTTCTGACCCGCTTATTGCATTTCATTATTTCACGGCTATCCAGCAAGAATCTGATTCTGCCTTTATGGAGTATTCTGATAACGGAGGAAGCACTTGGAAACGTCTGGGATGTAATGGATGTGGATTGAACTGGTATGACGAACCCCATCACAAACCTTATTGGGAAAATACGCTTTACCCATGGCAAACGGCGCATATTACACTGCCGTTAAATACCTTGCAAGACAGTAATAACGTACTTATTCGTCTTCAATTTTTGAGCGATGATTATTATACGACTGAAGGCATAGGATTGGATGATTTGCATATACTGCCTTCATATCAGACTATAGCCGGAGAAGATTCAACTTATATTAATAATACCTCTAACGGTAGCGGTTGGGTTTCTTTTTATAAAAATGGAGATATCATTGCGGAAGTTTACGATGATGGCAATGCACTTGGTAATATCAGACTGGGCTATGAAGCCAATCCGATGAAACATAAATACTTTCAACGCAAAAATATATTGCCGAGGAACTGGGTGGTTAAACCACAAAATAATGTTTCGGGTAATTTTAAACTACGTTTTTACCTCAAAAACAATGAGTATGTCAATTTTGTTTTAAGTGAAGATTCCATAAACAGAATGGGCGATATTGGTATGTTGCGCTATTTGGGATTAAATACGGATTTAGATGTAACGGATAATCATATTCTCAATTACTATAAATATTTTTCGCCGCAAGAGGTACACTTTTTTCCATACAATGGCGGTTACTATGTCGAAATTACAACGGATACGCTCGGAGAATTTTATCTTATCAGTTCTCGTGAAGATGCCGATGCCGTTCCTAATGTCAACATTATTTCATTTGATGCAGAGCCTCTGAATAACGACGTTTACATAGAATGGAATACAAATGGTGAAATTAACAGTCAGTATTTTATTATACAATATTCATTTGACGGTGTTAATTTTATCAATATAGATACCGTACCGGCAGGCGTAAGTTCATCTGTTAATGTATTGTATAATTATATACACGAACTAAATACCACAGGAGGTACTTTTTACTACAGAGTTGTAGGGGTTGATATGCAGTTTAATAAATACTATTCATTAATTGACTCGGTTTATTTTGCACCTGTAACAACAGTAAAAAATATGTCTAACTCGCTTCACGTTTATGCAGGCGAACAAGATGTATTTTTGCAATTGAAAAACCTAAGTTTAGAACAGGCGAAAGTAGTCATTTACAATGATAAAGGGCAGGTGCTTTATAAGCAATTAAAAGATTTTAATATTGGTACTCAAGCACTGCAAATACCACAATATGACAGTTGGAGTCCTGCGGTTTATTTTATCCAGATACAGTCAGATGATAAACAGTATTATGCAAAGTTTGTAAAGAAATAATGAACAGAGAAGTAGTCCTTACTGCAGATGGCAGTTCCACGTTATTAGACAGAGATAAACAAATTACCTACCACTCCCTGCATGGAGCAGTACAAGAATCTGTACATGTTTTTATTCGTAATGGATTAGAACAGTTTTTGACTCAAAATGAAATTCAAGTATTAGAAATGGGTTTTGGTAGCGGGTTGAATGCTTTACTGACTTGGAATTTCGCACAGTCACACAAAAAAAAAATTGAATACACAACATTTGAAAAATTCCCTTTGGAAGCTGACTTAGTCCGTCAATTGCATTTTGCGACAGCTGATGATGAAGCAGATAAACTGTTGCAGTTACATCAATCTTCATGGGGATTGGCAATCCGTTTGTCTGAGTATTTTTCGCTGACTAAATTAAATGATGATTTTTTGAATTGTACAATTCAAAACAAATTTAATCTTGTTTATTACGATGCATTTGCCCCATCTGCTCAACCGGAATTATGGACACCTGCTGTATTTAGGCTCATTTATAATGCACTTGACCATAATGGAATGCTGGTTACTTATTGTGCGAAAGGTCAGGTAAAACGTGATCTAAAATCGGTAGGATTTAATGTGGAAACCTTGTCCGGGCCTCCCGGCAAACGAGAAATGATAAGAGCTGTAAAAAAGTAAGCATGTTGGATTATATTATTATTGGACAAGGATTAGCCGGCTCTTTTTTAGCAAAACATCTTTTTGATCTTCAAAAGAAAATTATAATTATTGATGTTTACAACCCAAAAGGATCTTCCAATATTGCATCAGGAATTGCAAACCCGATTACAGGTAGAAAAATGGTGAAAACATGGGAGGCTGATATAGTATTTCCTTATTCTTATAAGAAATACTTAGCACTTGAAAATCAATTTCAAAAAAAATACACAGCTGCAACTCATTTGGTTAAAGTGTTTTCTTCTAAAGATGATCAACTCCTTTGGCAAAAAAAATCTGAGTTAACTGACTATAAAGATTACACGGGTAATATATTTTCGATCAGAAATACTGCCATTAATCAACCCTATGCTTGTGCCGAAATAAAACAAGGATATTGGGTAAATGTGCCCGAATTGATGCAGGATTTTCGACATTTCTTTCTAACAAATAATGTATTGATGGAAGAACATTTTGATTATCAAGCAATGGGAATTTTTCCTGACAAAATAAAATATAAACAACTTGAAGCCAAACGCATAGTGTTTTGTGAAGGCTATAAAGCTATTTTTAACCCATGGTTTAATTATCTTCCTTTTACTACAGCTAAAGGAGATTTACTTTATTTTCATGAACCGCAACTCAATCTTAAGGAAATACTCACTAAAGGCATACATATAGTGCCGCTTGGAAATGATCACTATATGTTGGGTGCTACATTTATCTGGCATGATTTATCAGAAACAGTATCAGAAGATGGAAGAGCAGAATTGTATGAGAAATTGTCTAAGCTGATAAATTGCCCATTTGAAATAATTAATGAAACTGCAGGTATACGTCCAACGATTAAAGACAGAAGACCCGTATTAGGAGCGCATCCTAAGCATCCTAACCTTTATATTTTTAATGGACTAGGTACTAAAGGTGTAACCTTATCAGCTCTGATGGCAGCAAAGCTGACGGCTCATATCGAAGATAATTTACCGATAGCGGATGAAGTTTCCATAAACAGATTTATTAACGATTACAAATAACAGAATGTTTATCTTTGTAATGAAAATTTTGCTGCATGACAGGATATAAAAAATGGCTAAGTGCAATTCCTTTGTTGCTTATATGCTTGTTGGCATATAAGTACCGCTACAAATTACAATTGGCAACCAAAGACGAAAATAAAGTCATCATCGATTCTTCGTATTACTATAAAACTATTGTTAATACGGATTATTGTGCTCATGGACTTGTGATGGATAAACAATTTAATGGCATCGATGCCACTAAATACAAAGTAAAAAAATTGATGTCGAGCGGACTAGACATGATTAACAGTGAACAATATCTGATATTGAAAATGTATGACGAGAAGTCGGGTATTGAAGTTTATATTTCCATACGCGATTTTAAAATGCTGGATCGAGTTCCTTTTACAACCGCCTTTGAAGATGGTCAACGTATTTTGATTACAGCTTTTGTGAAAAATGAAGACGGTGTAAATGTTATGTATGGCGGCACCATCTATAATTGTAAAGGAAAATTAAGAATAACAGGCTATAATAAGCAACAAAAAGTATTGTCCGGAATCTTAGATGCACATTTGCAAGCTGTAACAGCTAACGGATATTGTAAAATTAATAATCTCGTTTTCAATAAAGTTATTGCAGACTATAATATGGGGATGTAGAGAATTATTAACGTTGAATGTTGAATGATTAATGCTGAATGATTAATGCTGAATGATTAATATTTACATTGGCTTTCAACTGTAAAATAACATAATTATGTATTGTATAAGTTTATATAATATTATATTTAATTTTTATGATGAAAATTAGGTTGAGAAATCATCGTTTTTTAAAGTTTTTTCCAACACTATAAGCTGAAAAAATAGTGTAAATTTGCAACATGCAATTTGTTATAGAAATCAATGTCATGCCACTTAGAGAGCTTTTGGATCCACAGGGTAAAGCCGTAGAACACAGTCTGCATAATATGGGGTTTACTGTCGATTATGTCCGCATTGGTAAACATATCACTATGAAATTAGAAGCTGCCAACAGAGAGGAGGCACAGCATCTGGCAGATGAAGCTTGCAAAAAAATGTTGCACAATCCCGTAATGGAATATTACGAATTTACGGTGCATGAATAAGCTGTTTATTTATTTTAATTGCGGGGTTTTAACACAAATCAAAAATTTTAAAATTTTTATATCCAGGTATTGACATTTTCTTAAATGTGTTGTATATTTGAGATATGTAATGCTATTTATGCCTATGAAAAGACTATTTACACTTTTATTTTTAATATGCACCTTTTTAATTTCCGGGAAGGTATATGCAGTTTCAGGCTGGTATGAGATTTCATCCTATTATGGTGATAAAGATGCCGTCAAAATATTTCCTAACCCGATGGTAACTGATGCTACCATTCGTGTGAGTGATGATATTGATATGGAAAATACAAAAGTCAGCATTTCTTTTTACAATATGGTAGGTTCGGAAGTATTCAGAATTAATCAGCTCAAATCGAATGATATTAAGATATTGAAAGACAATTTTAAAAACAGTGGCATGTATTTTTATCAGTTGCGAGCAGATGATAAAATTGTAACCACCGGCAGGATAACTGTACGTTAATCAATAAACACATTTCCTAATAAAAAAATGAAATCCCGGCTATCAAGTCGGAATTTTTATTTTAGTAGAATGGCATAGATATACTGTTTAGCTTTAATAAATGTGCTGTTACCATTATTGTGCTTATTTTTTTAACGCCATTTAATGTCAGTCTCTAATATTTCTTTTGGCGGAAGCATTTGAAATAGTCTTACTACAACCCTTTCTTTCTTTTTTTATTGGGAAACTTATATTCCATTTAGTCGTATCACTTTCACTATGTACATTAAACTCTTTTGTAACAACGCATTCATTGTTAATCCATTCAAGCCTTCCACCACCACCGCCACCATTTCCTATATAGAAACCAATATTTTTTATTATTTATATAAAAAGTTTGGTTAGGTAAATCGGATAATTGCTCATTTAAAATGTAGTCGTTTTTTTTAGATTCAAAAAAGAATACTTTTATTCTGTTTTGTATACCTGTTCCCGCTTGCGCATTAGCCAATTACGGTGTAATGGACATTTGTGGAGGTTTTTTATAGACGTTTT
>CAZPBT010000090.1:0-11015 GCA_964584555.1 uncultured Chitinophagales bacterium | reverse complement strand
ATTTACAAAGAAGAATATTTATATAATACACTTGTCGATTCTTTCTATTTCGGTAGCGGGTTTAAATGGAAGTAAATTTCCGTTTCCTTATTCTTCTGTCTTTTCTGCTTCTGCATGGTCTTCTTCCAGGGCATTCCATTCTTCCAAAATATGAAACCATTTTATCAGCTTCTTAATATCGGAAACATTCACCCTGTCTCTGTCGAAATTGGGCAAAACGGTGCCTAAGTAATTTCTAAGTACTTCATTATTTGCATTTGGTTCCACCGGCGGATGGGTCTCTTTTTGTTTTTTCATGGCTAACAACACTTCATACAAAGCTACAGTGTCATTATCATCAGTGTACATGGAAATATTCTCTAAAGGCGAAAACATGTGCTGTCTGTTGGAATAAAATTTCTTTCCTTCTCCATTCATCTCAGACAAAATCAAACCATCGCCACGTTGTGCAACTATACGTTTCAATCCGGGAATACCGGTTACAGCTATAATCTCTTTAAATTTCATTTGTTGTTTTTAACGCACAAAAGTAAGCAAATGTATGGATTTATCAACTTCTTAATGATGCAATAAAACCAATAAGCACCAACGCTGCCAGTACAGCAAGTGCAATCTTTATCCAGCTATATGGTCGTTCGCCCACTACCTTACCGCTGCGTCCGTTGATAATAAAGCGATATACCTTGTTGTTATACTGATAAGCACTTATCCAAATGGGCAATAATACATGCTTAAACGTTACATCATTATGCTGAATATGCATATTGGAAATGCGCTGATCGTCGCCACCGATTTGCTGCATAGCTAACGCACGTAGTTGATTTTTCATTACCTCTTTTGCTGTCTCAAAACCTTTTTCTACATCTGTCTGATAGCACTCCGCCTGAAATCCGCTCAAATAAGCATCGTTATAATCAGTATAATTTTTAAAATCCCAGGGTTCTAAGTCGCGTGTAGTGCTATCCGGCAAAGAATGGCTGGCTATCACAAAAACATCATCAAAAGTATTGGCAACCACCCCTTGTACATCATACCAGCGCGTTTCCCTTTTTCTGTTGTTGCCATCGCCTACATAATAATACTCGCCTCTTTCTCCAACATATTCGCAGGTAGATTGAGCATCATAGGTCCAGTAGGGCATATAAATCCCCTTTATTTTATCCTGAAGGGTAGCGTATTTTTTCAAATCATTGGGAGCAAACCACAAACCGCTGAGCCATTCACTGAAAGAGCTTTTTGCATTGGCATTATCCACCTTAAACGGCAAGATATAATCCGGTTTGATAATGGTAGAAACCGTGCCTCCGGATATAACCAATGGCGAAGCACAAAATGCACAGCTGTCGCTGGTTACATTGGGTTTTAGTGTGGTAGTAGCACCACAGTTGGAACAAGATACTGTGCTAACGGATTGTTTTTCTTCTTTTGAAATTTGATGGGTGATATAATCGTGAAAATTAATTTCTCTTACTTGTGCATAGCTCTTTGTTTCAGCCGGAATATCGTTTTGTGCGCCACAGTATTTACAGGCTAATTTTTGAGTGCCCGGTGCGTACAAAAGCAATGCCCCGCAATCATGGCATTTCAGTTCTTTATTTACTTGCTGATTGGGTGATTCAAAATCGTTGGACATGGTTTTTGGTTTTATAATTTTTTACAAATTAATACAAAGATCTTAATGGTCTTAATTTCTTCATGTTTAATTTTACTTAGATTTTCGTTTCATCTAATAATTGTTGAGCTGCGTTTTTAGTATCTACTTTTTCGATGAAATGCGTAATGATGCCTTTTTCATTAATAACAAAGGTGGTGCGCAGAATGCCCATATACTCTCTGCCCATAAATTTCTTTAATCCCCAAACACCATAAGCTTCAGCAATACTGTGGTCAGTATCCGGAATTAATTGAAATGGCAAGTCATGCTTTGTTTTAAATTTTTCATGTTTAGCTTCATTATCCGGACTTACTCCCACAATGGTAAATCCTTTCTTAGTCAATGAAGCATAGTTATCTCTGAAACTGCATGCCTCTGCGGTGCAGCCCGGCGTATCGTCTTTCGGATAAAAATAGAGGACTGTTGTTTTTCCTTTAAAATCATAGCCCGAAATTTTTGGGGCTTTGGTTCCTGTAGTAAGCATATTTTAGTTTTTAAATGTTTGAGTAAATATAGTCTGATTATTCACTTGGTCGGTAACAATAATTTTCAATTCATGTGTGCCGCTTTTACAAAATTCATCCATCCGGTATTCAATAGTATCTTCTTTGGCATCGTAATAAAAATTTATCCAGTTGCCGTCAATATAGCCCACGTAAGATTTTATTCCCGATAGCGTATCTGTGATTTTGGCCAAAATTCGGTTATCCTTGAATGAATCTTGTCTGGCATTGAGCAGGCTGATTTGAGGTTTCTCTTTGTCTGTTTTAATATAAAAATCACCAAGTTCTTTAGTTTGTGCAGTCAGCCAGTTGGCATGGTTTTCCGTAGTCAGAAATTTTTCCTTTCCCTTGTGATTGCGCACTACAATACAAGCTTTATTTCTGTCTGCCGCAGGTAATTTGCGACTCATTATTTCTATCTCACTTGTTCTGTATAATGGAATAAACTGATTGTTACCTATTTTATGAATACTCGAGTAAATGCCGGATTTTTTAGCAGTATCCATTGCATAAGCTAAAGTCAGATGGTCGTAAAATGTATTTTCGGGAAAAGAAACATGACATTGCGGTTTTTGCAACAGGTTTTTTTTAGCATAGTTAAATGCATTTTTTTTAACTGACTTTTGCTTTAAGTTAGCAGTCAATTTAAATCGAACTTGAGTTTCATTCTTATTGACATCATAAACCCGAATCAAAATGGCAAGCGTGTCTTTATCTTTCACCCGCAGGATGCCGGAAGTACTGAGGTTGTCATAAATTTTAAGCGGATTGTCGGGCAATTTAAAACACAAGTAATTATCCAAACTTGACGTACATTGTTCTTTAAAATCTACAAAAGCCGCCACTCCTCGAGTAGTAGAAAAATCGATTTCATCTTGAGTAAAAGCATATTGAAGGATATTGTTTACATATAATTCAATACGGTAAATGCCGTTTTTGTTAGTAGAATTTTCTTGGGCATCATATCCTTTTAAAGAAAATCCTATAGTGTTGGCAGTCGCCACTACCGGAGTTGCAGGGCTTAGATAATCATCTATCTTTTTTAATTTAATGGCATTTGTTTCTGCGCTGTAATAGCTTTCGTTAATGTTGTAAATCTTTAATTCTGAAATGGTGGGAGCCTGAGTGTCTTTGTATTCATAATTAAACAAAATCGGATTAAGCGCATGTTCTGTTTTTGTATCGCGAATTTCAAAATGCAAATGCGGACCACTGCTACCGCCAGTATTTCCGGAGTAGGCCACTTGTTGTCCTTTTTTTACAGGAAGCTTATTTAAAGAAGGGTAAATATCAATTTCGGATAATTGCTGCTTATAAATTTCATCATGTACATACTTTTCAATTTCATCTGTAAACCGGCTGAGGTGTCCATAAACACTGGTAAATCCATTGGTATGGGTGATATAAAGCGCCTTGCCGTATCCAAATGCCGATACTTTTATCCGGGATATGTAGCCATCATAAATAGCATAAACAGGATAGCCTTCTTTCTCGTTGGTTTTAATATCAATACCGGAATGGAAATGTGCCGGACGAGGCTCAGCAAAGCATCCTGCTAAATCAAATGGCAAATCCATGGGCTTGGCAAATGGAATAGATTTATAGGACTGGTTTTGAGCAATAACAAGCGTATTCAACAGAAAAATCAATATAGAAAGAGTCAATTTCATACAACTAAATTACAAGAAATTATCATTCACACACTCATGTGTTACAAGGTGTGATATTTCTTTAATATTGCTCAATTTTCATCATTCGTTTTATCTCATTTTTATTTACAAAAAAAATGTAGTAAGTTGAGGAAGTTAATTTATGTTGTTCGACAAATATCAAACTAAAGAAAATTTCTGGGACGAAATGGCCTTTGAAGACGGTCGTATTCGTCCGCATTATCAGAATCTGTTTGACGAACTGAATAATATGGATATTTCCGTATTGAACCAGAAAGAGGAAATCGCGAAGAAAATGTTCATGAATCAAGGGATAACTTTTACAGTCTATTCCGGCAACGAAGGCATTGAACGCATTTTCCCGTTTGATATCATTCCCCGTATTATTACAGCTAACGAATGGGATTTTATCTCCCGTGGCATCGAGCAACGGATGAAAGCACTTAACTTGTTTATTCATGATATTTACCACGAACAGCACATCCTCAACGATGGCATTGTTCCGGTAGATTTGATAGCTACTTGCCCGCATTATAACCGCGAGGTATTTGGCATAGATGTGCCGCATAATATTTATGTACATATTGCAGGCATCGATTTAGTGCGTGATGCTGATGGCACGTATTATGTACTGGAAGATAATCTGCGCACGCCCTCCGGTGTATCCTATATGATGGAGAACCGGGATGTAACCAAATCTATTTTTCCGGAGCTGATGAATCGCTACAATGTAAGACGTGTCAGCGATTATCCATTAGAACTGCAAAAAATATTAGTTACACTCGCACCCAATCAGATGCAAAATCCATGTGTGGTCATACTCACTCCGGGTGCTTATAATTCTGCCTACTACGAACACACTTTCCTGACCCGATATATGGGCGTGGAGCTGGTAGAAGGCCGGGATTTGGTGGTAGAAAATCATACAGTGTACATGAAAACCACGCATGGCTTAAAACAAGTGGATGTCATTTATCGCAGGGTAGATGATGAGTTTTTAGACCCTTTAGTATTTCGTCCTGACAGTCTCTTGGGTGTACCCGGGCTATTGTCTGCTTATCGCAAGGGCAGAGTAAGCATTGTAAATGCCATGGGTAATGGCGTAGCTGATGATAAAGCCGTGTATGCCTTTGTTCCTGATATGATAAAATACTACTTGAATGAAGAGCCTTTACTAAAAAACGTGCCCACTTATAAAATGGAAAATTTGGATGAACGCAAATACGTTTTTGAAAACATGCACAGAATGGTAGTAAAGCGGACAAATGAAAGTGGTGGCTATGGTATGCTGATGGGTGAAAGTGCAAGTGAAGAAGAAATAGAGAAATTTAAACGTGCTATCGAGAGTGAACCGCGTTTTTATATTGCACAGCCCACGATTAAAATATCTACCGTGCCTTGTTATATGCAAGGCAAACTAACTCCACGCCATGTTGACTTGAGGCCTTATGCCTTATATGGCCCGGATGGTTTTAAGTTGGTTTCAGGCGGACTGACTCGCGTGGCACTGAAAGAAGGTTCTTTGGTGGTCAACTCATCACAAGGAGGTGGCAGCAAAGATACATGGGTAATTGACTGAAAAAAAATGAGATTTATATTACATATTGAGTAGTGTATGTTGAGTAGAATTGCAGATTCTTTATTTTGGATGAACCGTTATGTAGAGCGGGCTGAAGGTATGTTGCGCATGTTGAAAATCAACTATGCCACCTCCTTAGACCATAGCGGAAGCCATGCTTATGACTGGCAACCTGTTTTATCCATCTTTACTTATTTGGAGGATGACAAAATCAACAATTTGCGCCACCAGTCGCAAGAGGTGTTAAAATATATTATTTCTGACAAACAGAATGAAAACTCAATTCGTTCCATTATTACGAAAGCCAGAGAAAATGCACGTGGATTACAAGACCAAATCACTAAAGAAGTTTGGGAAAGCATCAACGAATATTATCTTCGGTTTAGTTCAGGCAGAATAGATGAATTGCTCGATACTAACCAGCAGGCTTATGCTATCAGCTCGCTTATAGACCAAAGTTTATTTTATTACGGAGTAGCAGAAGTAACAATGCCAAGAGGTGAAGGATGGAATTTTATGGGCATCGGAAAAAATATCGAAAGAGCACTACAAACCGCAGATATTCTGGAAATACGTTTTCAAGATATCAATTATGACCTCAGTAATCCGATGGATATTCTCTACTGGAAAAATTTATTGCTTTCGGTATCCGGATATGAATTTTATCTGAAAACATATCCAACTGGTTTGCAAACACAAAATGTGCTGGACATGATTTTGATGAATACCGATTTTCCAAGATCTATCTTATATTCTGTGAAAAAGATTTATTTCATTATGGAAAAACTGGCACATGAAAATACAGATGAAGAGAAAACATTATTGAGAAAAATCGGCAAACTGAAAAGTCAGATTGAATATGCCGATCTGCAATCTATTCAGCAAAAAGGATTACACCATTTTCTGGAAGAATTGCGCGAAGAACTTTATCAGTTTAGCAGTGAGCTCAGTAAAATCTATTTTGCCTATCGTTAATCCTTTCTTTATCTCATTTATGTCCATTTACAAGATTCACCATATTACCAAATATCTATACGACCGTGAGGTGATTGAAAATGCCAATCAGATAAAAATATTTCCATTTCCTAAAGAAGGACAGGACATATTGAGTCAAGAAATTAAGATAAGTGGCAATCCGGATATATTTAAGTTTTTTGATTACTGGGGTAATGCAACCGGCTATTTCACTCAGAATCCTCCGCATCATGAATTGATCATAGACAGCCGACTGATTGTACGAGCCATTGGTCAGGAAATTGATGAAAGCCGTTCATCTATGCAAGAATGGGACGACATTCATGAACAAATTAAGAGCGATATTATCTTGTTTGATTACGCCCTGAAAGAGAAAATTGAAAACCAGCAGCTTATTGATGATTTAATTGAGCAATTGGCACTCCGAAGACAAACACCTCTTCAAGCAGCGCTAATAATAAACAAATATATTTACGAAAACTATAAATATGTAAAAGGCATCACAACTATTGAGACCACTGTTGATGAAATTATTCAATTAAAATCAGGTGTTTGTCAGGATTTTGCCCATTTGCTTTTGCATATCTTACGCACCTTACAAATCCCTTCTCGTTATGTAAGCGGATATATTTGTCCCAACAAGAGCGGTATGCGAGGCGAAGGAGCAACACATGCCTGGGTGGATGTATACTTGCCCAATTTCGGATGGATAGGGATTGACCCGACCAATAATTGCTATGCCAATGTAAATCATATTCAATTAGCCGTTGGCAGAGATTTTGCAGATTGTACTCCTATTAAAGGTGTCTTCAAAGGGCCGGCCAATCAAGATTTATTGGTATATGTATCGGTAGGTTACGAAGACGGAACGGTATTTGAAGATACGAATACCGTGTTGATGCAGAAAGAGCAAACACGCATTGCGCCGGCTGTATTGATACAACAACATCAGCAATAGTGAAATATTGTTTGGTGTATTAAGCAAGAATGCTTATCTCTAAGTAATACAAATCAGTCATTAATCATTATAGATGGCATCTATTTCTTTAGCATACTTATCATTAATGATTTTTCTTTTCAGCTTCATCGTTGGCGTAAGCTCACCCGTGTCCGGTGTCCATTCGTTAGCCAGTAATTTGAACTTTTTAATTTGCTCAATATGTGAGAAATTCGGATTCAGTTCATCAACGATACTCTGATATTTTGCAATCACTTTCGGATTGTTTATCAACTCGTCTTTAGTAGAATACGTGATTGTATTTTCTTTGGCAAATTGTTCTAATTGTGCATAAGCAGGAACAATCAGTGCGGAAACAAACTTTTTGCTCTCACCTACTACCATAATTTGCTCTACAAAAAAATTCTCTCTGAATTTGCTTTCGATGGGTGCAGGCGCAACATATTTTCCTCCGGAAGTCTTCAATAATTCTTTCTTGCGGTCAGTAATTTTCAAAAACTTATTTCCTGCATAGTTAGTAACGAAAGTACCTACATCTCCGGTGGAGAACCATCCATCTTCTGTCAGCACTTCTCGTGTTTTTTCAAGTTCCTTATAATAACCCATCATAATATTAGGTCCTTTAGCCAAAATTTCTCCATCATCGGCTATCTTCACTTCTACATCTTTTATCGGCATGCCGACAGTACCCAGCATAGCTCCGCCTTCGGAGAAACGATTAAATGTAATTACCGGAGAAGTTTCTGTAAGACCGTAACCCTCACGGATTGGAATACCCATAGCTGAAAATACTCTGGCTATTTTAAGTGGGCAAGCCGCCGATCCGGTTACTATACCTTTTACCCTGCCACCAAGACGTTCTCTGATTTTGCTGAAAACGAGCTTGTCTGCAATAGTAAACATAAATGATGGCTTTTGATCGTAATCATATTTGTCTGCCAAATCCATTGCCCATAAAAACAATTTCTTTTTGATACCCGTAGATTGCAAACCGCCCGTCATCACTTTTTCATAAACTTTTTCCAATAAACGAGGTACGGTAGTAAAGAAGTGTGGTTTTACAAATCCTAATTTATCCGACAAGGTATCGATATCAGAGTAATAAACATTGATGCCTGCATAGAGATAAGTATAAATAACCATACGTTCAAAAATATGACAAAGCGGTAAAAAGCTCAATGCACTTTGACCGGGCTCAATGGGCAGTTCAGCGCCAACAGTCAATACATTAGATACGATATTATTATGAGAAAGCATCACCCCTTTAGGCACTCCCGTAGTCCCTGAAGTATAAATCAGTGTAGCCAGTGAATCAGGAGTGATGGTGTCAGAAATCGCTTTAATTTTAGAAACATCTTCGCCATTTCCAAGCGACATAATTTCTTCGTAATTTTTAGCTCCCGGCACGTTATCAAAGGTGTATATTTCTTGCAAAGAAGGTACTCTGTCTTTCAGGTTCTTTACTTTTTCAAATAATTTTTCATCAGAAACGATACAAAGCTTAGATTCAGAATGTTTTAAAATATGTTCATAATCGCTTTCAGAAATAGTAGGGTATAGTGGCACATTGATCGCCCCTATTTGTCCTATGCCCTGATCGCAGATATTCCATTCTGTACGGTTAGCTGATGTAATTACTGCAATTTTATCTCCTACGTTTATTCCAAGCTTTAAAAGTCCCAAACTAAATTTATTCGATTTCTCTATGAGCTCATCCGTGCTGCACTCCCACCATTTATCAAATTTCATCGATGCTATTGCAATCTTTTGGGGATGATTTTCTTTCTGGTAATGCAAAAAATCAAAAAGTCTTCTAACTTCCATAAGGTGTATTTTTGTTATAAATCTGCCGGATTAAATCCGAATATTTTTCTTTAATGCGTTTTCTTCTCAATTTCATGGTTGCGGTGAGCAGTCCATTATCAACAGACCATTCATCAGCCAGCAACTCAAAATGCTTAACCTGTTCTACTTTCCCAAAGTTAACATTTAATTCGGTAATAATTTCTTTGTAAAGTTGTTTTGTTTCAGCGAGTTGCAGTAACTCCTCATGGGAGGAGTAGGTAAGTTTGTTTTTTTCAGCCCAAGCACTCAGTTCTTCAAAGTTGGGTAAAATCAATGCAGAGATAAATTTCTCTCCATCTCCAAGCAAGGCTATATTTTCTATAAAAAAAGATTCTTTTAGCTTGTTTTCTATGGGTGATGGTGCCACATATTTCCCTCCCGAGGTCTTGAATAATTCTTTCTTTCTGTCTGTTATTTTCAGGTTTTGGTCAGCAGTAAAAGCTCCGATATCCCCCGTAAGCAGCCATCCATCTTGATCAAAGGCTTTTTTTGTTTCCTCTTCATTTTTGTAATAGCCTAACATCACATTTGGTCCTTTTACTAAAATCTCACCATCATCAGCCAGCTTCACTTCTACATTTTCCAATACCTTACCTACACATCCTGCCCTGAAACACTTGCGCTTAAAAGGCACTACACTCACTACCGGAGAGCATTCCGTCAGCCCATAACCCTCAAGTACCGGAATGCCGGCATTGGTAAAGATGTTAGCATATTTTTTTTGCAAGGGAGCTGAACCACAAATAATAGCCTTGATTCTTCCACCAAGGGCAAGCCTCCATTTTTCAAATACTAATTTATTGGCTACATTAAGGTTAGATTCTAAAAAGAAAGATTTCGGCTCTCCCAATTCTGCACTTTCTGCTTGTTTCACACTCCAGAAAAAAAGCTGTTTTTTTATTCCTTTCAGGTCATTTCCTTTTTTAATTATTTTTTCAAAAACACGTTCTAATAAACGCGGAACGGTTGTAAAGTAATGCGGCTTGATATCTTGCAAGTGTTCGGAAATGGTTTCTAAGCCGTCTGCGTAATAAATTTGAGCTCCGGCAGCCAGATAGACATAGTTTATCGTGCGTTCAAATACATGACAAAGCGGCAAGAAGCTCAGCACCACACATTTTGCTTCAAGTGGAATGGATTTCAGGCAAGCTTGTACATTTGAAACAATATTTTGATGAGATAGCATAACCCCTTTGGGCGTTCCGGTTGTACCGGAAGTATAAATTATGGTTGCTAAATCAGTTGGTTGAATACTGTTCTTTATCTCGGTAATCTGGCGAATATAATGACTCTCGTCTGACAGTAAATTTTTCCAGTGTTCTACCCCTTCAATTTCTTCAAATGCAAAAACACCTTTAAGCGTGGGTATTTTGGGTAGCACCTCTCTTATTTTGCGATGCATCAGTTTATCTGAAAGAAAGACGTATTTAATTTCTGCATGGGTAAAAATATATTCGTATTCCTTTGTGCTTATCGTCGGATAAATAGGAACATCAATTACACCAATTTGTTGACAGGCTAAATCTACAAAATGCCATTCAGGCCGGTTACTCACAGATATAATGGCGACTTTATCGCCTTTTTGCAATCCCAGCTTCAGCAAGCCGGCACTAAGCTGATTGGCAATATGTATAAAATCGTGTGTTGAATAACGTGTCCAGTTTTTTTTGTCTTCACGACGGGCAAAACAAGTATCCAGCGGATACCATTGTTGCTGATAATCTATAATATCGAAAATGCGGGTATAACTCAAAACGTCTATGTGAAAATCAAAATTAATAAAAATAATCTGTATCAATACTGACTTAATTAAAACAAATTTGTTCTTTAT
>CAZPBT010000089.1:0-11017 GCA_964584555.1 uncultured Chitinophagales bacterium | reverse complement strand
CCGGCTGACTTAAACAACAATTTTCCTTCGCTGTTATAAATTCTGGCTTCGGCATGCATCGTACTTCTTCCGGCGCGAATTACTTTACCCTCACCTGTGAGTATTTCATTTTCTTTGGCGGCACTCAAATAATCAACATTCATATTGATGGTTACATAGCCAACGGGTTTATTCATCAAAAAGCAAGCAGCACCCATCAATTCATCGAGCATGGTAGAGGCTACACCGCCATGCATTATTTTGAGCGGATTGAGCATATAATCTTTTACCGTAAATTGCAATTTCACAAAACCTTCATCGGCTTCTAAAACTTGTGCTTTCATCCATTCTATCAGCGGATAATCAAACGACCATTTTTCTTTCCCGATATGGCTTCTGAAATAGGCTATTCTGTTGTTCATGACATTGTTTTTATCTTATTTTATAATACAAAAATAGTTGATTTTATTTTGTTTAAAAACCATCTTCTTAAGTTCCTCCTCCCTGTTAAGGCGGATAATAAATTGTGAAATCAACTATTATTTTTGCTTGTTGCTAAATCCATCAATAAACCACTTCGTCTTTTTTGAATTCGGAGGTGGTGTGAAAAATGATTTCGGGATAATCTTGTTGTGTAAGGCGCAAAATCCATTCGCTGGTAGCCAGAAAAACCGGATTGTTGTCTTTATCCCAAGCCATATAATTGCCTTTGGTGCGTATAAACTGATTGATTTTATCTGCGTCCTCACTCGTAATCCAACAGGCTTTATAATAGTTCAAGGGTTTAAATGTACAAGATGCACCATACTCGTTGAGCAGTCTGTATTGTATCACCTCAAACTGCAGTTCGCCCACTGTGCCAATAATTTTTGTGCTCGACTGATGCATATTGAAACTCTGTGCCACACCTTCTTCCATCAATTGCAGTACACCTTTTTCCAGCTGTTTGGTTTTCATCGGGTCGGTGTTCACCAGCTCTTTAAAAATCTCTGGAGAGAAACTCGGGATGCCTTTGAAGTGCAATTTTTCGCCTTCAGTAAGCGTGTCGCCTATTTTAAAATTTCCGGTATCATTCAAACCAATCACATCTCCGGCAAATGCATCTTCTACAATACTTTTATCTGCCGCCATAAAGGTTACAGGATTGGAAAACCGCAGTTTTTTGTCTAATCGTGTGTGATAATAAAATTCATTGCGTTCAAACTTACCCGAACAAACTCTCAAAAAAGCAATGCGGCTGCGATGGTTCGGATCGATATTGGCATGTATTTTAAAAACAAAGCCCGTAAACTTCGCTTCCGTAGGCTGCACAATGCGGACATCCGTATTTCTGGGTCGCGGAAACGGTGCGATTTTTATGAAAGTATTCAGCAACTCGCGTACCCCGAAATTATTAACGGCAGAGCCAAAAAATACAGGAGCTATTTCACCGCTCAAATACGTGTTTACATCGAAAGGTTCATACACGCCGTCAATCAATTCTATATCTTCACGCAGTTTGTCAGCATCCCGTTTGTCCACTTGTTTATCCAGAGCAGAGTCATTCAAGTCAGCTATCGTTACAAACTCTTCTTCCACTTTAGTTCCGGAAGCACGGTACAAATTCAGATTTTTATCATAAATATTATATACCCCTTTGAAATGTGTACCGCTGTTGATAGGCCAGGAAAGCGGACGAACTTTGATAAACAATTTTTGTTCTAATTCGTCTAACAAGTCAAATGCATCTTTTCCGTCGCGGTCCATTTTATTGATAAAAACAATCACAGGCGTATTACGCATACGGCATACTTCCATCAGTTTTTCGGTTTGCATTTCCACGCCTTTCACACAGTCCACCACCAAAATAACGCTGTCCACAGCCGTCAGTGTGCGATAAGTATCTTCCGCAAAATCTTTATGGCCGGGAGTATCCAATAAATTGATAAGCGTGTTTTCGTATTCAAATGTCATTACGGAAGTAGCCACCGAGATACCGCGTTGTTTCTCGATTTCCATAAAATCTGAAGTAGCGGTTTTTTTTATCTTGTTTGATTTTACGGCACCAGCGGTCTGGATGGCACCGCCATAGAGTAGAAATTTTTCGGTAAGCGTAGTCTTTCCGGCATCGGGATGCGAGATAATGGCAAACGTCTTTCTGCGCCGTATTTCATTTTCAAAATTAGACATGGGCGCAAAGGTAATGAAATAAGGGAGAAATTTGAAAATGAGGGGATTTGATGATTTGCAATCAGATGTCAGTGCCTCAAGAAATCAGATTTGACGAGTTGATTTTTGATATTTTTTCGCCGGTAAAATATATTAAGTCCATCCATCCATTTGCTTCTTCAAGACCAAATATAAAAGCATCAAGTTCTTTTTTAGTATCAAATGAATAATATTTGAAGTTATTAAGAAATTCATCTTCCGATACAAATTCATTATTATTATATTTATTTACTTCATCCGAACCAAACAATACCAAAATACTATATTTAATTTTCATTTTTTAAAAATATTTTTATTATGAAAATACAAAAAATCTTCCAAGGGAATAAATTTATCTGGTAGCGTAATTAACTGATTATCGTATTTCAAAAAGAAATCTTCTATGGTTTTATCATTCTTTAAACTAAATAAATGTCTTGACACTTTAATTTTATAGTCTGGTTTTATTGTGATATATCCTTTATCAAATGCCTTGTCGTGAATAGAATTTAAACATATGCCATTATGAGGATTTAGTCTGTTTTTTTCATCTTTAGACCAAGGTACTATATGGCTTGCAACTAAAAAATCAGTAATGGATAAACCGGTAATACAACATTTCAAATTGTAAGAAGAAAGTATAGTGGAACGGAAAAAACTTTGATTTACTCTTTGCTTTATGATTGCTTCTCTTTCTTTGCCTAATGGAATATCTTCAAGATTTATTTCTGAAATTTTTTCAATCGGTTGATTTGTGAATTTTGAAATTAGCAATTCACTTTCATATGCAAGATTATCCCAGTCTGAATTAAATTCATTCCAAACAATTTCATCCATCTTACTGGTATTTCCTAAGCCTACAATTCCTCTTCTTCTTAATTCAGGGTCAAAACTTCCAAAATTTCCGATTTTCATTTTAACTGAATTCGGAGTTCTACCTATGATTTTTGCTATTCTAATAATATCAGGATGGCTTGAACTAACCCTATTAAAAGGAATTTTGCAATAAAGATTTAAGGCAACAATAGTTTGTTCTTTTGTCCATAGATTTTGCTTAGCCATTATTCAATTCAATTACTTCTAAATTAGTTATTCCATAATCTGAAAAAATTTCATCAAAAAGTTCTTTCTTAAAGTCAGAACTGCCAAGTAATATTGTTGAGAATACTTCTATTCTATCAGCTACACTTAATGTGTTTAATTTATCATTGTCTCGAAAAAATTCCATAAAATCATCTCTATTCATATCTTTTATTGTTGAATTTTCCATTTATGCTGTTTTTATCTGCGTTAGGAATTGAATTGAAAATACTTTTAGTGAGGAACGAACAAAAAGATTGAAATAAAAAGCCCAACACGTTAAGGGAACGCCCAAATTCTCAAATCCATCAGGGATATATTTTTTAATATTATTTTTATAATACTTTGCCGCACCATTATCTTTATTATGCAGATAATGTGTAACAATTGCTTTTTTATGGTTGGGTGAAACAGCTTCAATTAATCTGATTTGAAATCTTTTACCATCAAATTTATCTATGCTTATTTTCTCTTTTAATTTCATTTAGCGTACTTATAATTTTATCAGTGCAATTTCGCAAATTTTTTGTAATGTCTTTACCCCAAAACCTTAAACTTTCCAATTAGAACGTATTAAATAATCATTTACTTCAAAATCTCTTTCAATATTTCGTTCAATTTTAGCGTACCAAAATTCTTTATTACTCTTTAAATCAATTTTACGAATTTCCCAGTCTTACCATGCCAAAATTCACTGTCAACAAAAACGGCAAGTTTATATTTCTTAAAAGTTAAATCCGGTTTTCCGAAAACTGTTTTATCATTCTTTCTGTAACGATAACCCATGCTCCATAATTCTTTAGCGAGTGCTGTTTCTATTTTAGATCCTTTAGATTTTACAGCTTGCATATTTCTACTTCTGTCTTCCTTGCTAAGTTTATCCATGCTTCAGTATTTATAACGCTTAAGAAAATGCGTCACAACCTCTCCTCAAAATCATCCAGCACTTTCTTTTTCATTGCTGCCGGCAGGGATGCTATTACGCGCAACACACGTTGTGTTTCTTTTGCCGTGAGGTGCATAAATACCAGCAATACCTCCTCTTGCCGTTGGGTTTGATAAGCGGTTTCAATAATCTTTCGCACCCGCTCATCGCTAAAGCCTTCTACTATACGTGCTACATACGATTTGTTTTCTACAAATGCTGAAATGCCAATCAAATCATTTTCGTCTGTAATTACTTTTGAAAGCTCTACAATTTTATCAATTTCCATCACGTCCACAAATCCTGCCGAAGTAAAATAGTTTTTTTGTTTTATCAATTCTAAAGTTACTTTCTTCAAAAGTGGCAGTGGTATGGCATTAAGCAAGGTTTTTGATTTCTCGGGTATCATGTAATCTGCTACTTTTGCCAAATAGCCTACCGACATAAATCCCATCACAGACACCGCATCTTTTACCGGGAGGTGGTTACTTAAATTGGCTGATATCATCGGCCCTAAGACGGTCTCGCCCACTTTGGCATTCATAAAACTGGGCATAAATTTAGCTACTCCTGCCAGCCGCCTCCAGATATCATCCTGCTCGTAGTGCGCATTTTCCGTAATGCGGATGCGCAGTTTAGCAATTTCTTCTTTCGTCAGTTTTTCCAAAAAGGAAAAATCATCTGCATTTTCCGCACGTAACAAATGCAATAGTTTTTGTATTTCGGTATGTTTGGCTTCACTCTTCTGCATGGTTATAATTTATTGATTTTGATAAGCAGTTAAATATCGCAAATCTATTTGTTTTTTCTTTCGGCATGGAAATCTTAATTTTGATAAAAATAAATTAGCAGGTTGAAAATACTAGTTATACGTTTTAGTTCCATTGGTGATATTGTATTGACGAGTCCGGTAATTCGTTGTCTGAAAAACCAGATTGCTGATGCAGAAATTCATTTTCTGACGAAAGAACCTTACGCTGAAATTGTTGAAAACAATCCTCATATCACGAAAGTTTTTACGATAAAAGCATATACTGATGAAGTAATTGCTTTACTCAAAGCTGAACAGTATGATTATATTATCGACTTGCATGATAATATCCGTTCCAGACAAGTTTGTTCCAAATTAAAAGCCACGGCATTTCGCTATAAGAAACAACGCTTCAAACGCTTCTTGCTTACGAAATTTAAAATTGACCTTTTAAATAATCATGTCGTTGACCGTTATTTTAGTGCGGTTAAGCCTATTTCTGTCATTAATGACGGCAAAGGGCTGGATTTTTTTATTCCGGAAAAAGACCATTTAGGTGCAGATAAACTGCCGTTTACACATGTAGCAGGATATTGTGTTATTGCCATCGGCACTAAGCATTTTACTAAAACAATTCCCTTGTATAAATTGGAAGAACTGTGCCGGCAAATTAATATTCCCATTATTTTACTCGGCGATATGCACGATGCTTATAATGGAACTCAATTAGAAAAAATTGACAATTTTAAAATTTATAATGCCTGCGGAAAATTTTCGATTACTCAATCGGCGTCAATCATACAACGTGCAAAGTTTATCATCACAGGCGATACGGGCATGATGCATATTGCGGCAGCTTTGAATAAACGCATTATTTCTATTTGGGGCGGCACTGACAAACGACTGGGTTTTTATCCGTATCAAAATTCAAGTGTGAATTCGGTACTGATTGAAAACACCATGCTCAAATGCAGACCATGCAGTAAACACGGCTTAAGTGCATGTCCTAAAGAACATTTCAATTGCATGAATCAACTGGATATGCAGAAGGTAATTACTGTAATTGGGCAATAATGATGTCAATTATTGATTGTATTATCATAGAGAAAACAAAGCACCCAAAGCTAAAAAATCCATAGTAACGGCAATACCGCAATGCAATAAGATACCTAAAACAATAGATCCGGTATTTAAGCTTAAAAAGCCTAAAATCAATCCGGCAAATACAGCGCCTATCGTTTCGGGTAAGGGCTTGCCAAAATGAATCATGCAGTAGGGGATGACAGAAAACAAAATACTGTAGTATCCGAATTTATGTTTGAATGCATGGATTAATAATCCACGGAAAAAAAATTCTATACCTACAAACTGTAAGATGTAAATAATTTCCCATTTTAAAAATAAGGGAAGTTCGGCTTTGCTTTGAATTTTAAAAAAAGGATACTTTTCCAAAAATGCGGCACTAGATGATAAGTAGATCAGCACTGGTATCATCACTAAAAACATAATTGTATACAAGAGTATAAATCTTTTTTCCAAATGCAAATTCAATCCAAAATTGCTTAGATTTTCTCGTAAAATAATTTTAATGAAGACTACAGGAAGCAATAAAAAAGTGATGACACAGTTGATACCCCAAACCAATAAATTTTGAAAATCAGGACGAGAAGGTACGGGAAGCAAATTATACAAGTTAATTTCCTTATGAAAATAGATGGCAAAGAAATGCTGAATACCATAAATGCTGTCAAAATATTCTGCTAAAATCAAGCAACCTGCTGCAAACAGTACTGTGCCTGTTATTTTCCAATCTATTTTAATTGCATCTAAATTAAAGAATGACTCAATATATAATTGTAGTTTTTTCAATTTGCAGGTTTGATTTAAGCTTATTTAATCCGGTTTAAAATAACTAATGTACTACTCTCTAACTAAGCACACATCTTAAAATATCAAGCCTAGCGTGAACTCAAAAATATGCGTTTGTGTGCGAAATTCTTCTTTATAAAAATTGCGGAAACCTAAATTGTAACGTACATCTAATGTGAAAAATGCAATATCGGCGCCTGCACCTAACATATAATTTAACTGTACCGGGTACAAGGCATCCCGTTTTTCTTTTCGAGGGAGTTTGTAAATTTTATCCGAATTATTCTCAGTATAAATGACATTGGTTTTCAAGATAAAATCGGTTACCATGCCATTGTAAAACCGGATTTTGTACAAAGGCTTCTTCACGGCATAACCGCCAAATATCAATGGTATGGAAAACGTATGATACTTAAACGAAAGCTTATCGACATGCAGTAATGTGCCGGAATTGAGTACTAAATTTTCATTGTGCAATCTGACTTCACTTCCTCGAAAATTAAATTCCATTTGACTGAAGACTCTGGAACGGCTGATACGAAAAAATACGCCCGCCTGATAGCCACTGGATACGTCTCTTTGTGCATCCGTACGATAAATAAAATAATTCAGATTATACCCGGCACTTCCGCCAAATTGAAATTTCAAGCGACTGCCGGTGCTGAACAGCCTTGGCCTCGCTTGTAAAAGTAGCGGCAAAAACAAGATAATGAGCATCCATTTTTTCATATCATTACACCGGAAAATAATAAACTTTTTCGTTTATTTTTATTTTATAATCCATAATCCGTGGCCATAAAGGCCGATTTGGCAATTGCTTAGACCAAGCTAAAATCACTTGCCTTAATTCCTCTGTTTTTTCAGGATGGTCGGCAGAGATATTGTTTTTCTCATAAGGGTCATTTTTCAAATCGTACAATTCTGTCCAACCTTGTTGCATATCCATCAATAATTTATAATCGCCACTTTTTACCGCATACATCTTGTCTGCTTTCCAAAATAAAACAGGATGTGGTTCTGTCATATTTTCTTGCTTAAAATAAGGCAATAAATTGACTCCGTCTATCACCCGGTCATTCGGTAAAGTTGTATTTGTAGCGGCAGCAATAGTGCTGAATATATCTAATGCAGAAACAGATTTTGGATATGTCCTATTTTGCGGTAACTGATTTTTCCAACAATATATCACAGGCACTTTCACGCCCCCTTGAAAAAAGGTGAATTTTCCTCCTTGCAAAGGTGCACAAGAACTTACTCTGCCATAATTGGCATTTCCATTATCACTTAAAAAAATAATGAGCGTGTTTTCATCCAATTTTAAATCTTTTATTTTTTGATACACTGCTCCAATAGCGTTATCCATTGCTCTGACTATCGCCCCGTAAACTGCCTTGCCTTTATCATGTGTCTGGACATATGCCTCAGAATATAAATCCAGCGGTGCCTGATAAGGTTCATGTGGTGCGGTAAACGGCAGATATAAAAAAAAAGGGTGGTCTTTGTTTTTTTCTATAAAACTGATGGCTTTATCACGGAATACATCAGTAAGATATCCGGATTGATGTTTGATTTTTTTATTGTTTTCATAAATCATTGCCACATCTTTCCTGCCCATTTGCCACATATATTTTGAGGTAAACGATTTATGTTCATAATTGATAATATCAGGTGCATTTACAGTTTCTGCATATAAGGTCTGTGAGCCGTAAATGCCAAATTGATAGTCAAATCCGAATTTATTTGGAATATTGATATCTTCATTCATGCCTAAATGCCATTTGCCGATGATTGCAGTAGCATAATCTTGTTTTTTAAGCAATTCAGCTATCGTAATTTCTGTAGGTGGCATACCTTGTTTTGCTATTTGCCAAGGAAAAGGATAATCATGCTTGCCGGCAACTACCCAGCTGGAATCTCGTTGTGCAAATTTTTTGCCCAGCATATATTCCACAAAATTTTCAGGATAAAATTCGCTAGGTTGTGTTTCAAACCCGCAACGTTGCTGATAACGACCCGTAAGTATGGCACAGCGCGACGGAGCACAGATGGGAGCGGTTACATATGCATCAGTACAACGTATTCCATCTTTTGCTAATTGATCGATATTGGGTGTTTGTAGTGATGTATTGCCGTAGCAGGAAACTTCATTCAGACCTAAATCATCGGCTACTATTAATATAATATTGGGTCGGATGACTGAACAAGAGGTTTGAGTCAGTAAAAATGATTTTTTTGACGCCACTTCTTTTTTATCCCATTTGATACGCCATTTTATCGCTCCGGTACTCAGCGGATAGCAGGATACAAAAAAAACAACAGCCGTTAACGATATCGTAATGACTATTAGTAATTTTTTGTATAGTTTTATGGACATTAGAAAAAAATTAGTAAGCTAAAAATAAAAATGAAAATCGAAATTAAAAAAGAAATCGCAAACGCTATTACACATGGTTTAGGTTTTATAACATTTGCCACATTAATTCCGATTATGTTTGTGAGATATGCGCATCTTAAACTCGACAATAAACTGACAGGATTAATCTTTTTTGCAATCGGTTTGGTGCTGGTTTATGCGAGTTCAACTGTTTACCACGCCATTCAACATAAAAAAGCAAAACATATTCTGCGCATTGCCGACCATATCAGCATTTATTATCTTATTGCAGGCACTTATACGGCACTTATTGTGTTGTGTATTCCTCTGGAAAAGGTTAAAATATTTTTGACTATCCTTTGGGTGGTTGTAGGTGCAGGAACAATTAAGAAGATTTTTCTTACCGGAAAATATGACACGCTATCTACTATCATTTATGTTGCATTAGGTTGTTTGGGATTATTTGAAATTAATAATATACTCCACTTTGTACCCGGCAAAGCCCTGCTGTTTATTTTGTTGGGCGGATTAAGTTATCTTCTGGGCGTTATATTTTATGCCTGGAAAAAATACACTTATCATCATGCCGTATGGCATTTGTTCGTACTCAATGGCAGTATCATGCACTTTTTCAGTGTGTGGTATGCCATGGGGAAATAGATATCTTCTGTTTTTTTATCTATGCTTATAGCAATATCTAGCTGATAATATTTAGCCAAAATTACATTTCACTAATCTTTGAAATCGCCGTAATTTTGCAAAAAAAAATAGTATGATTTTATTAGACGGCAAACGCATCTCTGCTGACATTAAACAAGAAATAAAAGAAGAAGTTTTACAACTGCGGGCAGCAGGAAAAAAAACACCGCATCTCGCTGCAATATTAGTAGGCAATAATCCTGCAAGCGAAGCTTATGTTGCCAATAAAGTAAAATCATGTAAAGAAGTAGGATTTGATTCCACCCTCATTACGTTGGAAAATACTGCTACAGAAGAAGAAGTACTCGCTACTATTCAGCAGCTGAATGAAGATGCAGCAATAGACGGCTTTATTGTGCAATTGCCTTTACCTAAGCATATCAATGAAGAGAAAATACTTTTAGCTATTGATCCTGAAAAAGACGTGGATGGATTTCATCCGCTAAATGTAGGACGTATGGTATTGAATTTGCCTGCTTATGTATCCGCTACGCCAAAGGGTATTTTAGAAATCATAAAACGCTATAACATAGAAACCGAAGGTAAACGCTGTGTAGTCATAGGCCGCAGTAATATTGTGGGTTTGCCGATGAGTATTTTGATGGGCAAAAAGAACAAATTTGCCAACAGTACGGTGGTTTTATGCCATTCCAAAACCAATGATTTGAAAGCAGAAACTCTTCAGGCAGATATTATCATTGCGGCTTTGGGTATTCCACAATTTCTGAAAGCCGATATGGTAAAAGCAGGAGCGGTAGTGATAGATGTGGGCATTTCGCGCATGGAAGACCCCAGCAGAAAATCGGGATTCCGTTTAGTAGGAGATGTGGACTTTGAGGAAGTGAGCAAAAAGTGCAGTTATATTACTCCGGTTCCGGGTGGCATAGGCTTGATGACCGTAGCCAGCTTAATGCAAAATACACTAAGTGCCTGCAAGAAAGAGTTTTATTGAGAAATGCTTGAAAATGATATTTCAACTACTATAAACCACCCATAAAACTCCATTGCCCTCACAAAATAAAAATCCAAATGATCAATTTCCAATTTCCAATTACCAATCACCAATGACCAATCACTAATGACCAATGACCAACCCTCAATCACTTCTTCTTCACTGTTACAGTGTAGCTTCCGGTATTGGATTTGTCATAAA
>CAZPBT010000088.1:7011-11146 GCA_964584555.1 uncultured Chitinophagales bacterium | reverse complement strand
ATCTCTCAAAAATAATTTCACAATATTAGCATATTCAACTACATTTTCATTTCCAAATAAGCTGTCAATCAATAATTTTCTATGAATATAGGCATCGCCTTTTTGCCACCAGCCTTTTCTGCTGTTTTCAAAAAACGGGTCAAACAAATCCATTCTGTTTTTTACAACACTTCCTGTTTCAACTATTCCTAATTTTACAAAATATTCAAAAAAAGAAAGTTTGGTTTTAAAACCAAATTGTTTGATAAATTCATTATCAAATTTAGCTAATCCATAACCTAATAAATTCAGGATTTCATAATTTTCATGTTTATTTCCTTTGTTATTCATATAATTAATCGATAAACCTATTGCCTTGAAAAGCAAAATACGCCATTGATACTATTTTTGCCACAATTTACAAAATAATTTGACTTTAATATTTTTCCTCAATTTGATTATTTACAGATAGGTCAGTGGAAATCAGTGTTCTTATTGATTTTAAACAAACCAAATTCAACTTAGTTGCATGTTTTTTCAGTTTTTGCCTAAGCTTTCAAATATATGCAAATAATCAACTAGCTTTTTTTCATTTGCATGAACTAAGCATAGATGTAATTTATGATAAAAAACAGCAAGATAACCAGTCTCTATTTCTCAAATCCAAATTCCTCAAAAATGAAGTGCAACTGCTGGTAGATATATTCTTTCTCGAATCCATACTCTTCTAAGGAATAGGTGTGTTTGCTGGTATATTTTCGTTGCTTGTGCGTTTCCTCAGCTAAGCGTGCCGTGAATTCCGGCGTGATTTCAAGCTGAAGCTGTTTATATATTTTTAAAACAGTAGCCATCGGGTCGGCAATTAACTCCGTGTATGGAATAGTTATGAAGTTTTCCTGCTTAAACTTTGATTTTTCAATGTTGAAATACTTGTAATATTCTATGCCCACTTCACCCCATTCGCGGTAAGCTTCAGAATTAGCAGGAATATCCGGATAAAGTGTGCCCCAAGGTTCGGCAAACATGGACGTGAACGAGGGTATAGCCTGATAAGGATGACGAATCAAGAAAATGATTTTTACATCAGGAAATAATTCATGCAACATCTCCAGTCTGCCGGAACTCATCACCGTTTTGCTTAAAAATATTTTATCTGAGCCCAGTGCGTACATCCAGCGTTGTATAGAAGCCTTGTAGTATTTTTTAATGTTGTTTTTCTCTTTTTCAGATAAATTATCCGGAATATACAGCTCGTTGAAAGATTTGAGATAAGGCGTAATTAAACCTATACTCGGGCTGATACCTGAAATAAAATGCCATCCTTCATCTTCTTCAGATTTGTTGAATCCGGTTTTATGGATTTCATCCCAGCCTTTAAACATATTGTCATTAATCTTGTCTAAAACCCAATGTAATGGTTTCCCAATCTTATTGTCAATGCCTGCAATAATTTGAACAGCCCGATAAAAGATGATAGAATGGAACGTAGTGTGATAAAGCAAGTTATAAACAAATTTTTCATGGTCAAGACACATCAGTCGGTGCAGAAATGTGGTGCCGCTTCGCGGATTACTGATGATGAAAACAGGTTGATGTATTGCTATCTGGTGATAATTTGGAAACAGTAATTCATCGAGCAACCTGCAGAACGCATTAAATGCAGAAATAACAAAAATGACAATAAAATAAGCTATCCCGATTAAAAAATTGCGAACAGAGAAGTGTTTGACTAAGTGTAAATACAGTAACTTGTGATGTGTTTTAAGCCGGGTATAAAATATATCGGGATGAATAAAATTCATATTGCGCAATGACAACGCAAAATAAATGAAAACACAGGAGAATCAGTAATATTCTAAGTGAAGTTAGAATTATTTTATTGTACAGCTTTGTTCAGCTAAAATATACCCTTTTTCATCAATAATGGAGATGATATAGTCACCGGGTTCTTGTATTACAGAGTGCGTGACTATTTGAGACTGTCCTTTTTTTACAAAAATATCTCTATTGGAAAACCTCCAGAAATAGTAATTTTCAACTCTTCTCGCTATGCTGAGTTTATAAACGGCATTCTTTTGTAAAGGTTTATCGTGATTGAATACAATACAAATATTATCTTTCTTGGCGTCCCAGGTAGTTTGGGTTTCAAAAGGAAGTCCTTTTTTAATTGTTTTACACAGAATGACTTCAGCAGCATTCAGATATACTGAACTAACTAATAAGAAAATGACAAACAAGGGTTTCATATGTTTGTTGAAATAGAAAGTAAAAAAGTTCATATCGTTTAGCGTTAGTATGCAATCTGAATCAAATACCGTGCAAATTTCTTCAAAATACAAGTAATAAATTCAAGCGATTATTCACGCATGTGAATTTAGTTTATCTTCAAGAGCATACACATAGAAAATGATTGTAAACTGAGAAAAATGTGGATAAATTCTGTGTTTTATTGATTTAGAACAGATTTTTTAAGAACTTGCGACACAATCGCAGAAATGACTTTTGCGGTATGAATTATTGCGAAGAAAACATGTACTTATTTTTTGATACAGAAACCACCGGACTACCCAAAGACTGGAAAGCTCCGTTAAGCAAACTCGACAATTGGCCCCGAATGGTGCAACTCGCCTATATGCTTTATGACAAAGAGGGAAATAAACTGCAAGAAGCAGATTTAATCATAAAACCGGAAGGATACACAATTCCAAAAGAGGCTGCGGATGTACATGGTATCACTACCGATATAGCAAATCAAAAAGGTATTCCACTTGAAATGGCTTTAGCTTCTTTTTATGAAGCAGCACAAACAGCGGAAGTGCTGGTGGCACACAATATGGCATTTGACGAAATGATAGTAGGGGCAGAGTTGTTGCGCAAAAATAAACACAATATTATTCCGATAAAAAAGCGAATCTGTACCATGCAAAGTGGCGTTAATTTATGCAGGATACCGAGTAAATACGGGTTTAAATGGCCTAAACTTACAGAATTGCATTACAAATTGTTTGACACTGATTTTGAAGACGCACATAATGCCTATGTCGACATTTCCATAACGGCTAAATGTTTTTGGAAAATGAAAGCCTTGGGAATTATCGACTAGATTTATACCCTACAAATAAACAGAAAATACTGCCTTATGATACATCAAATAATAAAAGATAAGTCTACCAAGTTGTTTATTTTATTAGGCGGCTTTTTTATTGCTAATGCGTTTATTGCCGAAGTGATAGGCGTAAAAATATTTTCGCTGGAAAAAACGTTGGGTTTTACCCCATTGCAAATTCCGATTTTCGGAAATGACTTTTCATTTAATCTGACTGCAGGTGTATTGCTTTGGCCTGTTGTATTCATTATGACAGACATCATTAATGAATACTATGGCGAACGAGGTGTTCGCTTTTTATCTTATCTCACTGCGGGTTTGCTGGCTTATGCGTTCTTTATGTATTATCTAGCCATTCAGCTCGTTCCTGCTGACTGGTGGCCTGCTTCAAAAACTGATGTAGGTGTAAATAATATGCAGTCAGCCTATGCACAAATTTTCGGGCAAGGATTAGCTATCATCTTGGGTTCGCTCATTGCCTTTTTAATTGGTCAGGTCGTAGATGTAATTATTTTTCATAAGATTAAGAAGTGGAGCGGCGAGAAATATATCTGGTTGAGGAGTACAGGCTCTACGGTAGTTTCCCAATTTATTGACAGCTTCGTGGTCTTGTTTATTGCATTTTATTTTTATCCCAAATACATCAGTGAGTCCAATGGCAAAGCTTGGCCATTTTATGTAGTGATGTCGGTATGTGTAGGCAACTATATTTATAAATTTTTAATGGCTGTAGTACTAACTCCTGTTATCTATTGGGTACATAATGTTATTGAGAAATATTTGGGTGAGAATTTAGCCACAGAAATGAAAAATGCTGCCATGGCAGATGATGTATAGTAATTGGGTGCTTGTCTCGTCCTGAAAACCACCCCCTTTGATTCCCCCTCCTTTTTCTAGGAGGGGGTGAGGGGGTGGTAAAATATTGTCCATTCTAGTGTTTTTAAAAACTGAAAATGGGCAAGCGTTTTAAAATAATAGTTGTTGATATATATCATAAACCACCCCCTTTGATTCCCCCTCCTTTTTCTAGGAGGGGGTGAGGGGGTGGTA
>CAZPBT010000088.1:0-6911 GCA_964584555.1 uncultured Chitinophagales bacterium | reverse complement strand
AAATATTGTACATTACTATAAAAATTACCAAAATTATTAATCATCCTGATTGCATCTTGAAATGAAAACGCCTGCCGGATAGTTCCGACAGGCGTTCCATAAAAATAAACACCAGTCTAGTCTAACGGAAATAACTCTCCGTTATGCATTTTAAACAGATAGTGCTCGCCACTGATTTTAGCATCTATCAAGTCGTCCAGTTTATCATTAAGTTCATCTTGTTTATCATTGAGCTGTTCTTTTACATCTTGTATGGCTTCCTGTAAATCCGGATTATTGGAGTCGATATGAATATTAATATTGGTAGAGTCTTTCAGGGTATTCAGCTGGATTTTTAAATTGTTTATTTCTTTGCCCTGATTACCGGCACTACTCCAGTTAATATCCAATTTATCTTCATCCATAAAATCTTCAACACGCTCGTTCCATTTTATTTTTTTGCCTTCAGGTACATATACTTTTACTGTCAGTTTTTGATTTCTGAATTTTGATTTAGGAATATCGATACCGATGTATGGATCAATAATTAATTGATTACCTTTTTGTATAATATTGTGTGTGATGTCGGTAGCATTTTCCAAGGCTGTTTTTTCATCTTTGCCATTTGCAGAAAATTCTCGTACCACAATAAATGAATCTGAATTGGTGGGTAATATTTTTATGTCAACAGGTATATTTATTTCATCTTTGCGGGCGATAAAGTTCATAAAATCCTGAAAACTGTTTATCTGAACGCCGTCAATATTGTCATTCTTTTCTGTGAACGCCATGCTTAAATCCAAAGTATCAATTTTTGAAGCTTCGTAAAGAGGCACACTTTGCGTGATTTTTTGGTGTTCAGCTATCAATTTTTTACCTTTCGAATAAACGATATTCAACAATAATACACCAAATAAAAACAATCCGAGTAAGGCGAATAAGATGTTTTTTTTCAGCGGTTTGTTTGTTTTACTGAAGATATGAACGACAGCCAATACGAATAAAATTATGGGAATGACAGTAGCTAATAAGCCTCCGATGCCAATCAGCCAACTTACAGAATTATTATCAAAAAAATATTTTGTAAGCAAAGGATTTCCGGCAACTAAGGCAATACCCAGACCAAAAAATGATGCCAACAGGCTAATGATGATTGCCAATGCTACTATGCCCAGCACGAACACGCCAAGGTATAATAATGATTTGAAAAACAATTTAATAAAACCACCAATAAACTCTAAAATTTGGTTGCCTGCACCTTGTCTTTGCACAGGTTCTTCTTTTACTGTCTTTTCAATAGAAGACAGATTTACATTTTCCCCGCGCATCGCCAGTTTTTGCGAACTTGTAGTAGCTTCGGGAATTATTAACCACAGAACAGGATAAACCAGAAATCCTAACCCTGTAAATAAAGTAATCAATACAAATCCAATACGGAACCAGATGGGATCATCAATACCAAAATATTTGGCTAAACCCGAACAAACACCGGCTACTATTTTATCATCCGGATCTCGGTATACACGTTTCTTCGTTTCGTAGCCTGTATTTTGATAGGGTGTTTTATTCGGTTCAATTTCAATATCAATTTCAGTATATGAAGTGTCAAACTCTTGTGGTCTTCCCATCATGCCTATCACTTCATCAGTATCTGTTTTAGTTACGATATAGCCTTTTCCTTTTGCTAAGAATAATTCAGCAAAACGAGATTCTATGTCTTTTATAATTTCATCACGGTCAATTTCATTTTTATAAAATTGTCGCAATGATTGTAAGTAGGCCGAAAGCGATTCATAAGCATCATCATTGATGGCGAATATTTGGCCTGCCAGATTGATATTATATGTCTTGTTCATTTTGGTGTGTTTTTTATGGTTAAATAGTTGGATTTTGATTAGATTTTATGTCAGTAGTTTTGACCACGGCATCTGCGAGTTCATTCCATGTTTCTTTGAGTTCATCGTATGCTCTGTAGCCGGTGCCGGTAAGGGTGAAATACTTTCGAGGAGGCCCCGAACTGGATTCTTTCCATTGGTAGGTGAGTAATCCTGCATTTTTCAATCTTGTAAGCAGAGGGTAAACAGTACCTTCCACCACCAAAATATTGGCAGCTTTCAACGAGTCGAGTATGTCTGATGCATACACTTCGCCCCGCGAGATAATACCGAGTATGCAAAATTCAAGTATGCCTTTGCGCATCTGAACCTTGGTGTTCTCCGTATTAAAAGTTGATGATGATGTTGTTGTCATAATTTATTTTTGATTGTGATTGTGATTGGTCATTGGTTATTTGTTATTTGTTTTTAGTTGTTTGTTATTGGTGAATAGTAATTAGTAAATTGTTGTTATATTATCTTGATTCTTGACTCTTATCTGATAAACGATAACTTCATATTATAAATTTTTCCGGGTTGTATGGAAAAATGATATGTAGAGTTTTCGATAAATTTTATCACTTCATTTTTAATGGCTTCATCCTGAGATTGGATATAAGTAACATAGCCTTTTCCATTTTCGTCAATGATATAATCAAAGTCTACTTGTACGGTTTGCTGGTCTTTTTCATCAGCAATTAATTTTGCGCTGAAGTTTGGTTTTACAACAGGAAGCTGATTTGTTAAAGCGTCTTTTTCTTCAGCTAATGCATTTTTACAGATTGCAGGTACCAGAGTTAAGGTGAAGGCTGCGATTAAGATATTGTTCATGTGTGTTTTGATTTAAGTGTTATACCATGTAATTGATAATGCAAATATACAGCCTAAACAATGAACTATGCAATACATAGTACTGCTTTTTAACAAAATAGTATTTAACTAATTGATTTGCAGTATTTTATTTTTTTAAGAAAAATATCAAAAATGCAATAGGAGTAATAAATATTATTGATAAAAGTCAATTTTTAAAATATTGCTTAGCATTAAAAAGTAGATTTTAGCATGTTGCCGGAATATCTGTTAAAGTAAAAAGTTGAAAATGAGAAGAAAAATTGTCTGGAATAATCAACTTTTGAAATAAAATATTTTCTAATCTGAATAGGGTTATAAAAAGTAAGTTGAATAAACCAGATGATTTCGCATTTTTCCTCCGGCTTAACAAGAAATATGAATGATAAGGAGGAGGTTTGTGATAAGAAAAATCAACTATTTTTATCCCGAACTCAGGTTGATGATCAACTTAAATAAATTAAATTGAACTTAAAGGCTGATTTTGTCAGGTAAGAGGAACTATCGAAATGTCAAAGCATGTTTTATTCTATTTTATCACCTGTACTACTCCACAATATGCAACAGAAAACTAAAGCCTAAAAACAAATAGTATTTAAAATTACAAATATATCATAATAAATATGAAAAATAAGCCCTAAAAAAACGAAGTTGCGCAACGGCTACCCATGTTAGTGGCTACCCCATTTATCTTTTCAGTATTTCAGTCATTTTTTCACTGTGTTCTTTTATTTCATTATGGTTGTTAGTGCCATTTGTGTCCCAATGTTCATATTCCATCATAATGCGTTGTTTTATACTGTCTATTGTTGGGCTACCTGTATAATAATCTTTTTTTGCGGCTGGCATAAAATTACTTAAACGTGAATTTTTACTGCCACTAATAAGGCATAAATTTCCGAAGTTGTCTAACCAATCTGCATCTTGTCCTTGCAAAATTAAGTTCTCATCAATCGGGTTTTGTGGGTAATAATGCTCTACTGAACTTCTAAATGTATATTCAAAGTCTTTTACTCGATTGTCTGCAAATGCTTGTCCGTTTTTGATTTTGAAATAGTTTTTATCGGCTCTGTAATCTTGCCACAACAAATAATCAAGATAGTTGAAAATAAAATTTTCTACGGCTGTCCCTTGATTGAGTTTATTTGTGTCAATATCTGTTATAGAATTTTTCTGTTTTTCCTCGTTAGTATATATTATTTCAAAAAAGTCTTTTTGGTTTTTTGCTAAATATCTGTCGTTTAAGAATGCTTTTGCAAGATTTTCAAGATATGTTTTGTAATCGTTCGCCAAATTACTTCCCGAATATTCTATAACGAATTTCAACGAAGCGTTTAACCAATGTTTGTAAACCAAAGTCGGATTTGAAACGTGAAACATTGATAGTAGCATTAAAATTTCTCTGTTTGTACCGTCATTAGTTTCTGCATTATCTGCGTCAAAAGTGTTAACATAACTTACTTTATTTCCGTCATACCATTTCAGTCGTTTCAAACTCCAATGGTCTGAGCCTTTTGCAAACTCCCTTTTTATAACGTACTTGTCAAAATAAAATTTGCTTTTCAATAAATTGTAACCGAATTGAATTACAAAATCTTTTTTATCCTCATTCTTCAAAAAAGGCTCAAACAATTCTAATAGTCGTTTGTCGTCTAATGGAATATCAGATTTTGTTTGTATTCTTAAAGTGTGAAGTAGAAAGTTTGCAAAATTGATAATTGTATTAAATCTATCGGGGCTTTCGTCAGTATTGCTTGAATTATCAGAAATTGGTTTTGCTGCTTTGCCAAGAAGTTGACTAATTGTCAATGTCTCTTCGGTAGTTTTATTATCTGTTGGAATTTGTAATTTTTGATAAACCGAGTCTTTACCAACTAAATTGTTCCAATCATTTTTGCCAAATAGTTCATCTCTTTGAGCAACTGAAAAGCCGTATTGAACATATTTTTCCATATTTGAAGTCGCTTCCCAAATCAAGTTGAAAGCATATTTCAAATTGTCATCTTCTAAAATTTCAAGCATTTTTGCTTTTAAGATTTCGTGTTTTTCTAATTGCTCCCCACGACTATTCATTATCTCAAAATAATGGTTCAAATCGGTGTCTTCTGGAACTAAAACACGTAAGATTGTAACCTTTTCAAATAAATAATTGCAAAAATCTTCAATAGTCAATTTGTTTTCAGCCAAAATTTTTGCTAATGATTTTTTTGCATCGTAATAACCTTGCTGAATAGCAACATTACATTCTTTATTATCTATACTTACTCCGTTAAATAGATACGAAAGAGTGTTTGAAGCAACTTTACGGCTATCAAAAGACAAATTGAGCTTGTTATACCAAGATAAATCAATCGTTGAATACTCTTTTTTGATTACATTCAATAATATAGTCAATGTTGTTAAGCGTTGTTGTCCGTCAATTGTTTCATAGATTACACTACCTTCTAATTTTCTTTCGTAAGCAATCAACGAACCAATATAGTATTTAGGTTTGTTTGCTGTGTCTTTGCTTTTAAGAATATAATCTACAATGTCCTGAATGAGTTGTGTTATTTGAGGTTCGCTCCATTCGTAATTTCTTTGATAGATTGGAATTACATAATCATCTGAGCCGAATAACGCTTTAATGCTATAATATTTTGGTTGTTTATCATTCATAATACTTTAATCGCTTAAAGTGTTCAACAATTTTTTCCGTTTTACTTGACTTATTTTCTTTTAATGTTTCAAGTCGTAAATTAAGTATGTCGTTTGGTTTTATTGTATCCTTTATTTTTTTGAATAACTGTATTTGTGAATGTCCCTGATTGAGAGCAAAATTATCAACGGAATCAAGCCCAACTGCCTGTAATTTCAAACGCAATGAATATGCCCAAACAAAAATTTTATCAATAGCTTTCAATAAGTCTTTATCTCCGAATTTGTCAATGTAATAAATCAATCCACAATAAAACAAGTTGCGAATATATTTGTCGCCTGTGCGAAAACTGCCCTCATAAGTTTTGATTGTATTTAATACAAAATATTTCTCACTCATTTCTTTTGATTTCACTTTATCAATCATAACTTGATAATGTTCTATCATTTCAAAAAATCGCTTTCCATTAATGATAGTTTCATCTATTTGAAAAGGGAAAGCCATTTCTCGTTTATCAATATTTCTGTGATATGAACGATTGTATTCCTCTACATAAAAATGAGCAATGCGAAGCATTGCTGCAAAAGGATAATTTTCTTCTATGTCAGGACTTACGCCTTTAAAAACATCAACTTCATTTTTTGAAAAATAACGTGCGGAATGTCCGTTACTCCAATTTCTAATTCTGAATAAATACTGTGAAAATAATTTTGAAAGTTTTGCGGTGTCCAAATTTTCCCATTTCTCAACTGTTTTTTTTCGTTCATCTTCCGTTGAAAAATTATTCATTTCTCGTAAGTGAAATGCTTTTAATAAGTCGTGTGGTTCAAGGTCTTTACCTCTTGAATTTTGGGAATCAAAAAACTGAAACGCTTCTGAAATATCATTCAAAACCACTTCTACCAAAGTGCATTTCTCTAAAAAAAACCATATTGATTTTTCGTCAAAATCTGCAATTCTTCTTTCAATTTGCTTGTAATTGCTTTGGATATTTGCTTTTGAAATATCATTAGCAAAAGATAAGTTCAAAAGTTTCGGGTCAAAACTTTTTAATGCTTTTTCTTCTTCGGTCGTCTTATTCTGTTTTTGAGTTATTGCGTATGCAATCAATGTCAGTGTAATTGTCCGCTGCTGTCCGTCTACAATGTCAGAAATATTGTCGTGATTATGAACGACAAGTGTTCCTAAACGATATTCCGACTTTTCTTTGTGTATTAAAACATCGTCAATAAGTTGGTTGACATTTTTTGTCGTCCATTTGTATGGTCGTTGATAGCTTGGAATTTTCAAGCTGTCGTTTGTAAGCAAATCTCTTACTTTTATTATTTTCGGTTCGTTTTGTCTCATTCTATTTTGTTGTCAAATGTCTGGTTGTACTGTCGGTCGAGGGGTTGCCACTAACGTTTTTCGGCTTGGCGATGTGGCGGATTGTTAGGACAAAAGCTCAATAGAATTACTGCTGTTGAACCCTGCACAAATGTTTCATAGAAGCACTTCAGCCGCCATATTGCCAAACCGATGTGCTTGTTGCACAACTAAGGTAAGAATTGTTTTTGATATAAACAAATGTT
>CAZPBT010000087.1:9720-11171 GCA_964584555.1 uncultured Chitinophagales bacterium | reverse complement strand
CTGAGAAAAATCCGGATAATAAAAAGGTTGACCATTCTTGAGTAAAGCGGTTGGCGGTTTCATAAATATCACCGGATTTTCAGGAAATGCAAAATGTTTCATTTCCACAATATGTTCGCGATAATTCAGTCCGACACAAAATATTTTCATACAGATAAAATTAAAAATTGAAATTGCATAAAAAAACAGAAAACTAAAAACACTTAAGATTAATAAATTCAAAAATCAGGCTTTATTTTTTTTGCTTATTATTATTCAAAACAACAAATGCAAATTCAATTTGCTAAAATACTTTACAAATGTAAAGCAATGAGTATACAGCTTGCAAATTATCTTAAGTTTATTGTTGTTTGTGCAGATGTGATTTACATTTGATAAAACAAGAAATGTTATGCCTACACTTGCAAAGAACAAACCTGAAGCAAAAATCAGAAAAGTTAATTTCATATTTGAAAACCCGTTTCCTAAACATTGGTACAACAATAATCCGATTGCCACACATTTTATGAATGCACAACATCTGGCATTTCCGGATGGTGAAAAATTTTTTATACGAAGTGTGAAAGCATTTGCTGATGTGTATAAAAATGATCCGGTACTAAAAAAACGTGTTGACAATTTTATCGGACAAGAAGGCACACATTATGCAGAGCATCAAAAATTCTGGGATATTATGGAAGAACAGCAGATAAACCCAATGCGATTTGTTGATTATTTCAGAAAAACTGCCTGGAATGGTATAGAAACCTGGGCTCGCAAAACACTGAAAAGAAATCGATTTGGTGATAAACTGGCTCTTAGCGTTACTGTTGCGCTTGAGCATTATACCGCAATGCTGGCTGAAAGCGGCATTGTCAACAAGGATATTTCTGAAAAAATGCCCGATGAGATGCGCGACTTATTTTTGTGGCATGCTGCTGAAGAAATTGAGCATAAATCTATTCCTTTTGATGTGCTAAAACGTGTGGATGACAGCTATGCTTTGCGCATTGGTGGTATGCTGATTGCTACATGGGGACTTTGGTATTATTTGGGTGTCGGTACTGTCATGCTTACACAAAACGATGAAGATGTGAAAGCAAAAGATATTCCGGCTGATGTAGCATTATTTTTAAAGAAATTTTCTGAGAGTTTTGGCGGTACTTTATCTAAGCAATACTTCCAGTATTTCCGTCCTGATTTTCATCCGGATCAAATTGATAATTATGAGCTTGCAGAAGAATTACTGAAAGGCAAATCCTATGCTTAAAGTATGATGAATGATGAATGATGAATGATAAATGATAAATGATAAATGATGAATGATGAATGATGAATGATGAATGATGAATTTTAGATTTTAAATTACTTCGTTCGATTAACCAATCACCAATAACCAATCTCTAATCACCAATAACTAATCACCAATTAACCAACATAAAATGGCTACTAAAACTAAAACAACAGAGCAA
>CAZPBT010000087.1:6227-9620 GCA_964584555.1 uncultured Chitinophagales bacterium | reverse complement strand
CTAATCACCAATTAACCAACATAAAATGGCTACTAAAACTAAAACAACAGAGCAAGCTACAGCTAAGGCTTACAATGCTGAAGAAATAAAAGTAAGACGGGTAAATTTTCAGTTTAACAATAAAACACCTCGATTTTATTACAAAAACAACCCGTTCAGCACACACTTCATCAATGTATTGCATATCGTATTTCCAACAGGAGAAAGATTATTTGTAAATTCTGTACTCAAGAATGCAAAACAAATTGAAGATGAAAAATTAAAAAAGCAAGTACGTAACTTTTGCGGACAAGAAGGCATACATTCCAGTATGCACGAGCGATTTTGGAAAATCTTAAAAGATAATAATTACGATATTTCAGGGTATGAAAAACACATTGATGATGTTTTGCATAAGGTAGTTGCCAAAATAAAATTACCCATGAAAAAGAATGATTTTGATTTAGTGGCAACTGTATGTTTGGAACATTTTACGGCATTATTCGGTCATGCAATTTTCAATCATGTGGAAACGAATAAAGAAGTTGTGCCGGAAGATATTGCTGAACTTTTTCAATGGCATGCTGCCGAAGAAATTGAACATAAGCATGTTGCTTTTGATGTATTGCAAACCGTAGATGACCAGGAATACATCAAGCGTGTGATTGCTATGCCATTGGTTACGGCGTTGTTGTATGGTTATATTGCAGGTGGCATGGGCATGCTGTTTTATCAAGACAGAAAAAAATTAGAGTACCGGAAATTACCTAAACAATTTTTTGATTTTGCCACAGGCTTATTCAGTCAGCTGCATGGAGATATGTCTTCGGAGTTTTTAAAATTTTTCAAAAGAGATTTTCATCCTTCTGACCTGAATGACTATTATCTGGCAGAAGAATTTTTCAAAGACAAGTCTTATGCTTAGGAATGCTGAATGATTAATGTTGAATGTTGAGTGATGAATATTTAATACGCAATAAAATCTTGAAAGATTAAGGCAATAAACAAATTAATACACTCAACATATATTTAATTAAATATTAAGTACTTACTACTTAAGACTTACACCTTTCTACTATCACTCACTTCGCCTGTTTGGCATATTTCAACTGGTAAAACTTTTGCATCAGCCAGGCTTCAATTTTGTTGATAGATTTTGCTCCGCCAGCATACTGAGCTTCTATAAATGCTTTTGACGTTTTTTCCAATAATTGTGCAGCTACATAAGCATCTTCGTAATTTACTCCTATGCAAATTGAATTGCCATCAGGAAGTATGGCAGCAAATCTGTTTTTTAAAGCATGCAAAATTTCCTTTTCATTTTTCGCCACTCGAATACTAACCCCTAAGAGTTGTGCCTGATCATCTAAGATAGGTGGAATTTCAGCTTTAATTTGTGCTGCATATTCTTGTCGGGTGATAAAAATACAATTAATATTTTTTCTTGACTGAAATAGCTGACTAAACAATGAAGCAGTATCCTTATCCTGTATGATTCCATCGTTGTTTAACGATGAAAGATTCGCATTTTTTTTTGTATAAAAACAAGTTTCGTCATTTTCCTTCATTGCAACTTGCAATACATCCACATTACCCCAGGATGTATAAAATTGAGCTTGTTTTTGGCAATAGGCGATTATTGCTTTTAGTTTTTCCAGTGCGTCAGATTTCATTATGCCGATTTATTTTTTAAGGATGCTAAATAATTTATACTCGCCGCTTCCAAGGTTTTTGAAACCAAAAATGCATCTTCTAAATTTTTACCAATACAAACCACACCATGATTAGACATCAGCGCAGCATTCGATTTTTCTATGGCTTTCGCTGTTTCTACAGTTATCTTTTTAGTATTGGGCAATGCATAAGGAGCAGCTTTTATTACTTTAGCCCCTAATATTTGCTGGTGTTCTTCATTTAAGACGAGCACATCGCATTGCGCAGCTGCCAATATCGATGCATTCATTTGATGGGTATGAATAACGGCATTGATATGTGGGCGAGTTTTATACACCTCAGCATGTAATTTTAACTCTGATGATGGTTTGTGATTGCCCTCATATTTCAACGTAAAAAAATCAACCAATACCATATCATCCGGTGAGAGCTCTTCATATTTTCTGCCACTTGGCGTAATCACCATTTGCGTTTCATTTACTTTTATGCTTACATTTCCCCAAGTCCGGGCTACTAATCCTTCATGTAGTAATTGTACACCTGCATTACATACTGCAGTTTTGGCTGCTGCTATAGTCATTGGAATCTGGATTTATTTATTGTTTGATAGGTTTTATTGAGCTGATGGAATATGTCCTGATAGGCAACAAACAGCTCATCATAAATTGCAAAATTTTCCTTAATAGGTTCAAAAGTTTGTTCAATCTGAATCAGTTCATTTATTGCTGCAAATGAGCTAAAAGTTTTGCTGCCCACCATTGCACACATGGCTGCTCCAAATGCTCCGGCATTGAGTGGTTGAGAAGTTGTGCTGATTTTTCTTTGGGTAATATCTGCCAATAATTGCATCCAAACCTTATTGACACTGCCTCCACCAGTTATTTTCAGGGTTTCAATTTTAAAACCGAAATCGCGTTCTAAATTTTGCATAGACCAACGCAAATTATAGGCTATGCCTTCAAAATGAGCTCTTGTAATATGTGCACGGGTATGTTGATGCGTCAAATTAAAAATCGTAGAGCGTGTTGTCGTGGTACTTACCGGGCATCTTTCGCCCAAAAACCAGGGCGTTACTATCAAATAATCTGAACCCGCTGGAACAGAACGCATGTCATTTTCTAAAATATCAAAAACAGAAACTGCAGTATTTTCTTTTTCTTGCTTATAAAAATTATCCAGCAACCATTGCGTATTGATACCTGCAGATTCAGTAATACAAACCACTATATTTTTAGCCGGATCGGCACTTTGCAAACAGAATGCTCCATTTTTAAATTTCAATGCATTTTTTGTACTGACGCCTACCCATGCTGAAGTACCCACATAAATATGAGCTTCACCTTCACCGATGGCTGTAGTACCCACCGCAGCTGCTTGTGTGTCGTCGCAGCCGCCATAAACTTCAACTGTAGTACTTAGTCCCAATTCAGTAGCTGCTTGTTCTGTAAGGCAACCTACGAGGTCGGTAGAACGAACTAAATCCGGTAATTTATCTAACCCTATTTTTGTCAAGCGAAAAAGCAATCTTTCCCAATCTTTCTTTTTTACATCAAAGGCATACGAACAAGCACCCGACCACTCTGCCACCATTTTGCCCGTGCATTTATATTTAAGATAGCCGTTTACATCCAAAAACTTGTACGTATTTTGGAAAACTGCAGCTTGTTTTTCTTTCAGCCAAAGTAATTTCGGAATCACATCTTTTCCTGTAAGCTCCACGCCTGCTATGGCTTTAAATAC
>CAZPBT010000087.1:0-6127 GCA_964584555.1 uncultured Chitinophagales bacterium | reverse complement strand
AGCCAGTATTACCCCATTACTATTAAGCAAAACAGCTTTAACACTACTGGTACCGACATCGTAAGCTAGGAAGTTTTTAATCATTGTATGTTATTAGTAGCTGATTAGCTTATTTGATTAATTAGCTAATTTAACATTTTTAAATACCTTTTCAAATCTGTTCAGTGCGTCATCTACCACCTCATCCGTATCTGCCATACTGCAATACAAGCGACTGCCCGCCAGTGTAACAATGCCTTCTGCCATATAAGCAGCTCCGTACTCTTCCATCAGTTTTTTGCGCTCATTTATTTCAGCTAAAACACGCTTTATTTTCATCAATTTTATTTTCACAAATAAAGTACCTGCTGCTTCCAAGTGGCAAATAGATCCTTGATTGTAAGCGACAAATGGAAGTCCGTATTTATCAATCAGCATATTAAGACCTTGAGTGATTCTGTCTCCTGCCCTGCCTGCCTTTTCACAGGCATTATTTTTTTCAATTTCTACTAAGGTATGATAGCCGGCACAACAACTCAGTGGATTGGCAGCCATCGTACCGCCTACTTTTACTTTTTTTCCGCCTTGCAATCCGGCAGCCAAGCCGTCCATATAGATTGCTTTACCACCTATACCACCTGCCGACGGATAACCTCCGGCTACAACTTTTCCGAAAATCGTTAAATCAGGTTCAACGCCAAAATAACCTTGAGCCCCACTCATTCCAATTCTGAAAGCGGTAACGACTTCATCAAAAATCAATAAGGCACCATATTTGTCACACAACTCCCTGGCTTGCTGTGCATATTCTTTAAATAAGGGATAAGTGCCACTTTCGGGACCAACGGGCTCTAAGATTACGGCTGCAGTGCCACCTCGTAATCTATTCCATTTTAATGTTCTTTCTAAAGCGTCAATATCGTTTGGCGGTACCGCTTGCGTATGCCAGTGCATCATAAAGGGAATGCCTTTTGCATCAAAAAAACGAGTTCCGGGAATACGCAAATCGTAGACCATCTGATCGCTCCATCCGTGATAAGCTCCGCCCATTTTTATGATCTTCTTTTTACCTGTTTTTATACGTGCCAAGCGCAAAGCCCCCATTACAGCCTCAGTGCCACTGCCCAACATACGAAACTGCTCAACAGAGGGAATATGCTTGCAAATCAGTTCGGCGAGTTTATATTCATATTCATGCAACAATCCGGTTGAAGGTCCACATTCATTAATTAATTCAATCGCTTTTAGTCTTACAGCTTCATAATTACTGCCTAAGACCGTTGGCCCTCCGGCTTGTAAAAAATCGATATATTTATTGCCATCAGCGTCGTACAAATAAGCTCCTTCGGCTTTGGTAAAAGTAAGCGGAAAAGGGTAATTGAAAGCTAAATTATGCTGCACACCACCCGGAATAAACTGTCTGGCTTTCTCATATATCTCATGTGATTTTGTGCATTTTGTTTTATAATAATCCAGATAGTTTTGCATGGCATCAACATGTATATGCTGCAATGGCAAGGCAACTAATTTGTCTAATTTCTGATAAATGGGACGAATATCGGGGTATTCGCTGATTGAAAATCCGGTTTTATTTTCGGGAGCAGATAGTTTGGCTGTCATAAGGTAATTTTTCTCCTCTTAAAATTACTACATTTGCAGTATTGCATTTTTTGATAAATTTCAATTAATCTTGAATACACGACCACACAGTTTTACAGAGTATTTGGCAAAATTTGGGAATTTAAGCCCTGAACTTATCCAATCTATTGATAAAAAAATAAAAGTTTCGGTATTTGCTAAAAAAACAATACTTCTGAAAGCCGGAAAGGTATGCGAATATCTTTATTTTATTGAAAAAGGGATGGCAAGAAATTTTAGTGAAGAAGGCGATAAAATTTTCACTAATGACATTGTACTGGAAGGAGAAATTCTGGTTTCATTTGCAAGTTTTGTCAGCAAAAAGCCCTCTGTAGAAAGTATAGAATTACTGGAAGACAGTACCTTATCATGTTTGCACTACGAAGATTTACAAGATTTATATACTGACTTTCCTGAACTGGAACGGATTGGCAGAAAGATTGCCGAATATCATTATAATTCGCTGGCGATAAAAACGCATCAGCTTCGGTTTTACAGCAGCACACAACGCTATCAATATCTTTTTGACACCAAAATTGAAATCATAAAAAGAGCGCCATTGGGCATTATTGCTTCTTATTTAGGTATGACGATTGAGAATTTAAGCAGAATTAGAAATAAGTAATAAAATTGATGTTGAACTTTCGTGGGATAAATATTGTTATAATGCCGTACTGATTATTCTGCGTATTTTCGCACTTCTATTCAATTCATTTTATGCACGAGCTAATACAGCACATTATTGATAATCCACTTGCTTCGATTACTATCATCTTAAATCTCATCTTAATAGAAAGTTTGCTCTCTGTAGATAATGCTGCTGTCTTAGCTACTATGGTGATGGATTTACCTAAGGAACAACGAGGCAGAGCACTTAAATATGGCATCATCGGGGCGTATGTTTTCAGAGGGATTTGTTTATTATTTGCTGCCCTGCTTATAAAAATCTGGTGGTTGAAACCATTGGGTGGTCTATACCTGTTATATCTGGTCTGGAACTGGTGGAGAGGCAAACAAACATCTACTGTAGAAGATGATATTGTAGATAAAAAGAGTAATTGGTTTTATCGGAATACGGTGGGCAAACTCGGTATTTTTTGGTCTACTGTTGTATTAGTAGAAATTATGGACTTAGCCTTTTCTATTGATAATGTATTTGCGGCAGTAGCCTTTACAGATAATATTCTTTTAGTTTGGACAGGTGTTTTTATAGGTATCATGGCGATGCGCCTTGTCGCTCAGGGATTTGTCAACCTGATGGAGAAGTATCCTTTTTTGGAAACCTGTGCTTTTCTGGTCATTGCTATTTTAGGTATAAAATTACTTTTGTCTGTTTTTGAGCATCTTCAGCCCGAGAGCGCTTTCAGTAAATTTCTGATGAGTCATGAAGCCGACTGGATAACATCACTGCTTACTGCCGGAATTTTCTTTATCCCGGTTTTAACTTCTTACTTATTTAATTTTCCAAAAAAACACGATCACTAAGACTATATACTTAATCCTGAAGTTCTTTCGGGTTTACAGGCTGTATTTGTCGCTTATGACAAACTATATTTGCTGCCTTATTTGCTAAGGCTGCAATTTTTTTCCATTCATAACCTGATGCATAAGCCAGTGCAATTACTGCAATTACTGTATCTCCGGCACCACATACATCGGGATGTGCAATATATTTATAGGGTTCTGTAAAAAATGAATCTTGTTCACTTAAACAATAAGTTCCTCTGCTACCGAGTGTAACCAAAACCGTTTTACAGTTTAATTGATTTCTTACAAACTCAGCACATCGAACAATATCTTCATCACTTTCCGGTTCTGTTTCCAGCTGATTCATAAAAGCCAGTTCTCTGCGGTTGGGTTTGAATAGTGCAACTTCTTTATACAGATTCCAGTTTTCAAATTTAGGATCAACACATACCGGAATTTTATTTTCCCGGGCAAGCTCTAAAAACAAAGGAATAAGATAGGGATTAAGTACTCCTTTATTATAATCCTGAAAAATTATGACATCGGGTTTTTGCTTAGTGATTATTTCTTTGAAATTAAACAATAAATAATCATCTATTGCTTTATCAAAATCTGCAGTAGTTTCTTCATCTATTCTCAGCAGCGGAATTCCATTTTGAAGAACCCGGGTTTTGAGTGTGGTATGCTGCTTGGGATTAGCCACAACATACTCCGTGGAAATATTATTACTCCGTAATAATTCATGCAAAATTTCCTGAAATTTATCTACTCCGGTTGTACCAAGCAAAAAAACTTCTGCTTCTAATTTTGTGCAATTCAATGCTACATTGGCAGCACCGCCCAAATAATAATTGCGGTGTTTAACCTGCAAAATGGGATTATTCGCATATTCCTGAGAAAAACCACTTTGCTGAGTTTCTACAAATTCATCCAGCATAATATCTCCGACAACTAAAATTTTTTTTTCTTTAAACATAATATAACAACAATTAACGTATTTGTATTTTATTTCATTGAAATCAATTTACTAATCGAATCCTTCTTTGCGGTGAACGATTAAATCATCCTGGTGATGAATTTGCAAAGGTGTCAATTCTATTTCTGTATTTACAGTATCCAGCCCGAATTCTTTGTAAGGTGGATAGCTGATTTTAGAGAGCAATTCGTAGATGTTCATCACCAATAAATTATTTGGCTTCAAATCATTATCCTCAGAAAGTTTAGGTTTGATAAAGACGAATTTAAAATCGGCTTTAATATTATTTTGTCGCATGGAAGGGTATCTGCTTAATTCATCCACTTCGCCCAATTCCACCATGTGTTCCACTATTTTGTGAAACAGCCTGTTGACTTTATGCTTTACTTTAAAACCAAATTCCAGCCGGACAAAAAATACTTTTCCCGGAATAATTGTTTTAACATAATAATTTTTTTCATGTTCATGCGGATAGTCTAATGTATCTACATGTATAAACCAATACACATCCGCTCTTTTTGGATTTTGCTGAAAAATGGAATAAATAATATTTGAATCTACATTAGATGTGCGTTTTGATTTTTTGGACATATAGACCAAATTCGTAGCTGTCTTTGGAATGGAAGAATCCTGGATTAAATCGGAAAACATACCCTTAAAATCATCCAGATTAACCATATTATTGTAGGTATCTCGGATAGCACGAGCCTTGTGCAAACAAAACAGAATGAAAAAAGTAACTGAGGCGATAAAAAAGGTAAACCACCCGCCGTAAAAGAATTTTTTAAGGTTGGACATCAAAAAAACAGATTCAATACTAAAAAACAATACACCGACTGGAATAATAAATGCCAAGGACTTATTTTTCATCCTGAAAAACAACAAGAGTAAGGAAGTCGTCATCAGCATATCGATGGTAATCGTCAAACCATATGCAGCTTCCATATTTGCAGAGCGTTTGAAAAGGATGATGATAAAAATACATCCGCTCATCAACACCCAGTTCATAGCCGGTATATATACTTGCCCTTTAGAATCTGAGGGATAGTCAACTTTCAGATTTATCCAAAGTCGTTGCTTGATGGCTTCACTCACCAAAGTAAAACAACCACTAATCAACGCCTGACTGGCAATAACCGTAGCCACGGTGGCCAGTATGATTAAAAATGTAAGATACGGTTTGGGAATAAGTTCATAAAACGGCGAAACATCATTCAAACTAATTCCTCTGTGCTGCAAACACCAAATAGATTGCCCCATATAGTTCAGCAGTAAACAAGCCAGCACATATATCCAACTGATTTGAATATTGCGTTTGCCGCAATGTCCCATATCGGCATACAGGGCCTCTGCACCGGTAGTACACAGAAATACAGCACCTAAAATCCAGAAACCTCCCGGATGATTAAACAATAAATCAAAGGCATAAACAGGATTAAGGGCTTTAAATATTTCGGGGTGATGTATGACCTTTAACAACCCCAAAACACCCAGCGTAGTAAACCACAGCAACATGATGGGACCAAACGTTTTGCCAATAGTACCCGTACCAAATTGCTGAAAAACAAACAATAAAAACAAGATTGTAAGAACTACCGGAATGGTAGGCAAATCGGGGTATAAGATGTTCATCCCTTCTACTGCAGATGATATAGAAATAGGCGGCGTGATAAACCCGTCTGCCAGCAATGCAGAACAGCCGATTAAAGCTGCAATTAAAGGCCATTTAGCCTGATGTTTTTTTACCAGTGCATACAAGGAAAAGATACCGCCTTCGCCCTGATTATCCGCTTGCATGGCGAGAATTACATATTTGAATGTTGTAATAATAATGAGCGTCCAGAATATGCAGGACAATGCGCCTAAGATGATATCCGGCTGTATGGGTTTATTTCCGATAATGGCTTTCATCACATACAATGGAGATGTCCCGATATCGCCATAAATGATACCCAATGTAATCAGCAAACCTGATACACTTAGCTTATTTCTCAAATGATTGTCTGTACTCAAGTTTCAAAGATAGTTAAGAAAAGTATAGTTTTAAATGATTATGGTCATTGAAAT
>CAZPBT010000086.1:0-11305 GCA_964584555.1 uncultured Chitinophagales bacterium | reverse complement strand
AACCGTAGAAACCGGAAAACTAGCTCGTCAGGCAGACGGAGCTGTTACCGTGCGTTGTGGCAACTGTATCATTTTGGCTACAGCTTGTGCAAGCGAAGAACCTAAAGTTGGTATTGACTTTTTTCCACTTACCGTAGAATATCAGGAAAAATTTGCCTCTGCCGGCAGAATACCCGGTAGCTTTATGCGTCGCGAAGGCAAATTATCCGATCACGAAGTGCTGATTTCAAGACTAGTTGACCGAGCCATTCGTCCTATGTTTGCCGACAATTTTAAAAATGACACGCAAGTATTGATTTACTTGATATCCAACGATGATAATGTAGACCCGGATACATTAGTAGGCTTAGCAGCTTCATCTGCGTTATCCGTTTCTTCTATTCCGTTTGAAGGTCCCATCTCCGAAGTTCGTGTAGTAAAAGCAAATGGTCAATTTATTGTCAATCCTTATCGCAATGTGAAAGACAGTCTTGAATTGGACATCATTTTAGCAGGAACTGCAGAAAATATTTTGATGGTGGAAGGCGAAGCAAAAGAGTGTTCAGAAGCTGATTTAGTAGAAGCCATCAAATTGGGACATGAAATTATTAAAAAACAATGTGCAGCACAGTTGGAGCTGATACAAAAGGCCGGCAAAGCCAAAATGGAAGTTACAGCACCGGAGGAAGATGAGGAACTGCAAGCTAAAATTACTGCTTTTGCCAAAGACAGAATCTTGACAATTGCCAAATCAGCCTTAGGCAAACATGAAAGAAAAACAGGCTTAAAACAAATTAAAGCTGATTTTATAGAAGCTATACCTGAAGAAGAACTGGAAACATTCAACAAAGATTTATTTTCTAAGTATTATGCCAAGCTGGAAAAAGAAACCATACGCGAAATGATACTGAATGAAAAGATGCGTCTGGATGGCAGAAAAACTGATGAAATTCGTCCGTTATTTATGGAAGTTGACGTATTGCCTTCGCCACACGGTTCGGCATTATTTACCCGTGGCGAAACACAATCTTTAACAACAGTTACCTTAGGCTCAAAACAAGATGAACAGCTTATTGACAAGGCAGAAGATTTGAGCTATAATAAATTTTTACTGCATTACAACTTCCCTCCTTTTTCAACAGGTGAAGTAAAACCGATGCGTGGTACCTCCAGAAGAGAAGTAGGTCATGGAAATTTGGCAATGCGCTCGTTAAAACAAATGTTGCCTGCCGAAGAGAGCAATCCTTACACATTACGTGTTGTTTCTGATATATTGGAATCGAACGGTTCATCTTCTATGGCAACTGTATGTGCAGGTACATTAGCCTTGATGGATGCAGGTGTACAAATAAAAAAACACGTTTCAGGTATTGCCATGGGTATGATTTCGAAAGACGAAAAATATGCCATTTTATCTGATATCTTAGGAGATGAAGACCACTTAGGGGATATGGACTTTAAAGTAACGGGTACAAGAGACGGCATATGCGGAGTACAAATGGACTTAAAAATTGACGGACTTTCATATGTAGTACTTGCTGAAGCATTAGAGCAAGCCCGCAAAGGAAGATTACATATCATAAATGCAATGGAAATCTGTATTCCTGCCGCAAGACCTGACATAAAACCACATGCGCCAAGAGTAGAAAATATAATTATTCCGAAAGAATTTATCGGAGCAGTAATCGGTCCGGGTGGAAAAGTGATACAGGAAATGCAAGAGGTGACGAATACCACAATAACCATAGAAGAAAATAAAGAGAAGGGCATTGGCAACGTCATTATTTTTGCCAATAACAAAGAGAATATAGAGGCAGCCAAAAACCGCATCAAAGCAATTGTTGCCGTTCCGGAAGTTGGAGAAATTTACGAATCAGAAGTAAAATCCATAATGCCGTATGGCGCATTTGTTGAGTTTATGCCGGGCAAACAAGGCTTGTTGCATATATCTGAAGTATCTCACAAGCGCTTAGAAAATTTGGATGGCATTTTGAAAGAAGGCGACAAGATAGAAGTAAAATTATTGGGCATTGACAATAAAACCGGAAAATACAAACTAAGCCGTAAAGTTTTATTGCCTAAAGAAGGATAAAATTTTTTAGAAAATAATTGAGAAGTCATGGCGCGCCTCCGGCGCGCCATGTTTGTTTCTGTAGATATTTGAACTAAAGAAGTAATTATGCATGGTGTATTTGTACTGTATAAAAAATGTAAGCAAAAAAAGTCGTATTTTTATTTCTGAACTAATAAATTCAGATTATGAATAACAAATATTTAAACATATTTTTAATTATATTATTTATAAAAATAAACGATATGAACTCACAGTCAAATCTAAAATTACTAGATATACAACTTGCTAATTATGATTACGGCTATACCAGTAAAACACTGACTATTGAAAGTCAAAATCAGACATTAGAAATGTCATATATTTATGAAAAGCCTGATAACTTCAATGGTCAATACGTGATGCTGTTGCATGGAAAAAATTTCAACGGAGCATACTGGCGAACTACCATACAATCACTTCTAAAAGAAGGATTTGCAGTTGTCGTTCCGGATCAGATTGGTTTTGGAAAATCAACAAAGCCTTTACATTTTCAATATACTTTTCAAGAATTAGCAAAAAACACCAAGCTCGTTTTAGAACATGAACATATAGATAAGATCTCCGTACTGGGACATTCTATGGGAGGTATGCTGGCAACCCGATTTACGCTTATGTATCCTGAAACAGTAGATAAATTTATTCTGGAAAATCCTATTGGTTTGGAAGACTGGAAATTAAAAGTGCCTTACCGGCCTATTGATTTTTGGTACACTAATGAATTAAAGGCAAATTATGAATCATTGAAAAATTATCAATTAGTAAGTTATTATGATAATCAATGGAAACCAGAATATGATGAATGGGTAAATATTTTAGCCGGCTGGACGCTTAACTCTCAGTATCCGATAATAGCCCGGAACAATGCGCTTACATTTGAGATGATTTTTACACAACCTGTAGTTTACGAATTTCCTAAGATCAAAAATAAGACGCTGCTGATTATTGGCACACGTGACCGTACTGCCATGGCAACATTTTTAGTTTCTAAAGAAGTAGCATCGACAATGGGGCGCTATGATTTGCTGGGTAAAGCTACACAAAAAGCTATAGCTGGCAGTAAACTGGTAGAAATTCCGGGTGTTGGACATCTCCCGCATATTGAAGCATTCGATAAATTTATACAACCACTTATTGATTTTTTAGAAGACAAGAATTAATTTATCAGGCTAATTTCTAAATTCTGAATTTCCCATATTCTATTTTCTTTAAAAGAGCAGCATCTAAGATTTCATAGTGTTTATTATTTAGTAAATAAACTTCTTCCTGTATTAAATTTGGTCGGTATGCTTCTTGCTTAAGCTGCTGTTTTTTATGCTTGAATGTATCTGTTTTTTCAACTGTTGAACTAAAACGCAGGAATACCGGTATTGCATAAGCCGGCAGTTGCTTTGCCAATAGCTGATAAAAATGTTCTAAATTAAACTCAGCCGCTACATTGTCCTTTAATATCAGATTTGCCATTCCTGCTTTTCCATTATAGTTAGGTATTTCTACACCATACACCATACATTCTGCAACATTCTCAAATTGATTAATAATGCTTTCAACTTCTTGCGTAGAAACGTTCTCCCCTTTCCATCGGAAAGTATCTCCTAAGCGGTCAACAAACTGCGTATGCCCTAAGCCTAAATCTCTGACTAAATCATTGGTATTGAACCAGGCATCGCCTTGTTTAAAAACATTACGCAAAATAGTCTTTTCAGTTTTTGCATTTTCTGTATAACCATCGTATGGATAGCGTTTAGAGATTTCGCCTAACAACAAACCAGTACCGCCCTTTTTTACTTTTTTATGAAAACCTCTTTTATCTAAAACCGGCATTTCATTTTCCGCATCATATTCTACGATAGCATATTCGGTAATTGAAAATCCCATTGTGTTGTCTAAATTAAAGACATTGAAAAACGCAATATTGCCTTCACTCGATCCGTAAAACTCTGCAATTTGTTCAATACCAAATCTCATTTTAAATGTATTCCAGATATCCGGACGCAAGCCGTTGCCAATCATTTTTTTTAAGGTATTATTTTTTTCGAGTGACGAAACAGGTGCGTTTAGTAAGTATTTACACATTTCACCAACATAGGCAAAAGAAGTGGCGCGATATTGTTTTATATCTTGCCAAAAATCTGAAACACTGAATTTATTTTTTATTACAATGGAAGCCCCTCCTGCAATAACAGACGACCAGCAAACGACCATTGCTGTAGCATGATAGAAAGGCAAAGGCACATAGAGAATATCGGTGGATGTCAAACGCAAATTGACCAAACCAAAAGCGGCATAGCCTTTTATCCATCTGCCATGACTAATCACAGAGGCTTTAGGCAATCCGGTAGTACCGGAAGTATAAATATATAAGCATGCATCTTTCGCTGTTACACGTTCAGAAGCCTGTGGTTCGTGTTCAAAAAAAGTATGTGCGTAACTGTCAAAAATGGGTAAGCTGTTTTTTTTCGGATGATATGCCGGATGTTTGATGCTGTATGCAGGTATATTTTGCAAGCTTTTATCTGCTGCAATAGCATTGAAATGAGAGAATAATTCATCGCCAATTAAAAACAGCTTAGCTTTGGATAACTGAAAACTGTGTAATAAAGTCTGATTGCGTTGTGAAGTATTGATTAATGCTGTAACCGCCCCAATTTTTGCAAGTGCCATCGGAATGGCTAAAATTTCCGGACGATTTTCGATTAATAAAGCAACTACATCGCCTTTGCGTATGCCAAAAGATGTAAACTGATGCGCTAAACGATTTACCCATAAATTAAAAGCAGTATAAGTCCATGTTTTATGGTGATAACGCAAACAAATATGATGCGGAAACCGGTTGGCTGCATCTCGCAAGAAAGTACCGAATGAAATTTCAGTATCGGGCTGAATAGTATAATTGTAAAAAAGAGCTGTGGCAAACTTGGGAATATCTTTTGTTAAACCGGGTAGTTTCGAGATAATTTCAAAAAGACTGATATTTTTTTTTGCCGGAGAAAGTTTGCTCATTGCCTCTACTTTTTTACTTTAATTCAGAAGATGATTTATTCAAAATTCTTCTTGCTATAATTAATTGCTGAATTTGCTGAGTGCCTTCAAAAATATCCAGAATTTTTGAATCTCTGGACCATTTTTCCAATAACTCATCATACGAATAGCCAAGTGCACCGCACAACTCCACACATTTTAATGTAAGTTCATTTGTAATGCGGGCTGCCTTTGCTTTGCATATTGATGCTTCAAGTGTATTGGGCATTTTATTATCTGCCATCCAAGCTGCTTTTAACGTAAGTAACCTCGCAGCTTCATAATCGGCTTCCATGCGGTATAAAATAGCTGCTGCTGCTTTTACATTATTAATGGGTGTTTTGTAATCTAAATCAACTTTATCCACCAGCAGCTCTTTTGTACGTTCTAAAGCGGCCTCAGCCACTCCATTAGCCATAGAAGCCACAAAAGGTCGAGTGTTATCAAACGTTTCCATCACACCGCCAAACCCTATTTTGATATCAATATCCGGACTTCCCAACAGATTTGCTGCCGGTACTTTGCATTCCGTAAAAACAATTGCGGCGGTGTCAGATGCTTTGATACCCAATTTCTTTTCTAAACGCACCACCTCCATACCGGGAGTTCCTTTTTCTACTACAAAAGATTTTATGGCTGCTTTACCCACTGATTTATCCAAGGTAGCCCAGACGACGACAGCATTGCAACGCTCCCCGGCTGTTACAAAAATCTTTTCACCGTTTAAAATATAGACATCTCCTTCTTTGCGAGCTGTTGTCGTAATCGCTGAGGAATCTGAACCGCAGTTGGGTTCTGTTATTGCCATAGAAGCCCACACCTCTGCAAATCGTACACGTTGCTCGTCATTAGCAACAGCACTGATGGCTGCATTGCCCAATCCTTGTTTGGGAATGGATAACAAGAGTCCTACATCACCATAGCACATGGCTTGTATATTGATGCAATTTGCCATGTTAGCACCATTGCGAACTAAACGCTGTGCATCTGTTTCATTTTTTCCGCCTGATGCACCTCCAACAGCTCCGCCAGAGCCATCATTTAGCCCGTTTAATCCGGCGGCTAATAAATCCAGTTCAACGGGGTATGCATGTTCTGCCATATCGTATTTTCGGGATACAGGGCGAAATATATTTTTGGCTGCCAATACTGCAACTTGAGCAATGCCATTAAATTTTTTTGGAATTTCTAAATTCATACTACTATTTATAAATGCATATTATTAAAAAGAATAGCGATGGCTCGTAAGTCGCGATACCAGCGTTCTACAGGAAAATCTTTGATGTAACCATGACCACCTAATAACTGAACACCGTTTGTACCAATTTGCATAGCTTTATCACCACAAAAAACATGAGCTAAATAAGTTGCCTTTGAAAAATCTTGCCCGTGTTCAGCTTGTGCTGCAGCCCGTTGCGTTAAAATACGCATACTGTCGAGCTCAATTTTCATATCAGCAATCATAAAAGCGACTGCTTGCCTGTTGCTGATGGGTTCTCCAAATGCAAAACGCTCATTAGTGTAATTAATTACATACTCCAACACTGCCTGACAACTACCGACAGCTAATGCACACCAACCTAATTTTGCAAATTGAATAAATTCCGGATAGTTGATGCCATCATCTCCACCCAATTTTGCACTTTTATCTATTCTTACATTCGACAAGTGTAAGTCGCCAAATTCAGCAGTCTTTAAGCCCATAGCTTCATTCTTCTTAATCGAAACACCATGTAAGGCGGCATCTACCAAAAAGAGTTGTTCATCACCATTACTTGTTTTTGCTGCCACTAAAAAATAATCGCATTTTTCTGCAAACGGGATAAGTGATTTTTTGCCATTCAACACATAAGCATCCTCATCCTCTATGGCACTGGTTTTTAAATCAAAAGGAGAAAAAAGCGGCTCGGATTCATTAATGGCAATACCTGCATAATTTGATACATCATTTAGCAATGCCGGTATTAATGCCGCTTGCTGAGCTTCATTTCCCCACTGCACCAAGGTATTTAGCATACTATTGGAAGCATACAAGGCATAAGCCTGACCTAAATCGCCATAAGCCAAATTTTCGAGTATAAGCATTTGGGTAATTGTGGATTTCTCATTGCCGAAACCACCTAAAGATTCAGGCACTTGTAAATAGTGCAACTGCAATTCCTGATAAGCCTGTTTGATATCGTCTGACAAAAGCTTATTCTCATCTTGCTCTTGTGCGGCGGCACGCAATTTAAGGGCAAATTCTTTTACAGATTCCTGAACGAGCAATTGCTCCTCAGTATAGTTTAAATCAAAATAGTCGGAAGTAGATTTAGTAGTAAAACGAGAGGCTGATTTGTCCGATGGTTCAAAAATTTTGCCAATTGCAGCAGATGCCCGCATGCCATTTTTAGTACCTTGATAAATGAAATTTTCTGAAAACTTGCGAAGATTCAATCTTTTCCCAATAGCCGAGTCAAGCAACTTATTATATGTGGTGAAATATTCATCCAAAGGTAGATTGTGCAAAAAACTGCGTTTCTTTTCCTTGCCCATGTTTTTTATAAATTTTTATAAAAGTAGAATTTGTTTAATAGAGCAAAATTATCTTTTGTTAAGATTGAGATAAATAATTTAAAAGTGTAAAACAGTATTCATAAAAAGTCAATTCGATACAGACAGAAAGTTATAAAAAAAATCTACTTTTGACATACTATATAAAAAAGATAAAACAATCTATAAATCTAAAGAAATAAAACAAATGCTAAATGATATTTTCATAGCATTATTGAAAAATTATACAGACAATGAAAGTCTGATTAATGAATTATGGGCTGAAATAGAGCAACATTATACAAATAAGAAAAGACACTATCATACTTTAGAACATTTAAACAAGCTCTTTAATCAGTTAAGTGAAATAAAAAATGAAATTCAGCACTGGCATATACTCTTGTTTTCATTATTTTATCACGACATTATTTATAACACATTAAAATCTGACAACGAAGAAAAGAGTGCTGCACTTGCTGTAAAGAGACTAACTCAACTTGGTATAGCTGATTCGGAAATCCGTTTATGCAGGCATCAGATTTTAGCAACAAAATCACATGAATTTTCTGAAAATACCGACACCAATTATTTTACAGACGCCGATCTCTCGATCTTAGGGCAAAACTGGGAAACGTATTCAAATTACATACTGCAAGTAAGAGAAGAATATGCCATTTATCCTGATTTTATTTATAAAAAAGGACGCAAAAAAGTTGTCCATCATTTTCTTGCAATGAAATACATTTACAAAACAACATTCTTCAGGAATACACTAGAACAACAAGCAAAACAAAATTTACAAAAAGAATTAAGTATTTTGTGATCAATAAGGGTTCTATTATGCATTCTGAGGATAAAATATCTTAATGATATCCGGCATTTCTATCACTTCCTTTTTTTTATAATCAAAATAAACTATACCCGTACGCACAATTGCCATCGTGGTAAACCCGTTTTTTATAAAATGTAAAACCAAATCAAAACTATAATCCGTGCAATTGGTAAAGCCGGCTTCACATTCAATTTTATCTCCTAAAAATCCTTCTGCTTTATACACAATAGAATGATTGGCAATGATACTTCCGCAATTATTTTCCAAATCCAATTCCGGAAATTTGATTAACTTAAAAAATCGTTGCCTTGCACCATTGGCAAATGTTAATATACGCTCATTTCCCATGTGTTCGGCTTCATTGATATCTGCTTTTTCTATAGAGAAAAACTCTCTGTAGATAAAATGTTCGGGTAAGTTGATTTTTATTCTTTCCATGATAATTTTAAAATGCTAAACGTGCTTGTATCGGTGCATCCAGTGTCGAAAATTGATTGTCTAAATATTTGTAATTGGCAGCAATAGCAATCATTCCGGCATTATCCGTACAATATTGAAACGCCGGAATATACACATTCCACTTATACTTTTCTCCCATTTGCTGCAATGCAGTACGCAAACCCGAATTAGCACTTACACCACCTGCAATGGCTACTTCTTTGATTCCGGTTTCATTTACCGCACGCTTCAGTTTTTTGAGTAAAATAGTGACGATACTTTTTTGTACCGAAGCACAAATATCGTTCAAATTATCCTGGATAAAATCGGGATTTTGTTTTTCTTGCTTTTGTAAAAAATACAAAATATTTGTTTTCAAACCGGAGAACGAAAAATTCAAACCCTCAATTTGAGGTTCACTAAAAACAAAAGCATCCGGATTTCCCAACCGAGCATATTTATCAATTAATGGTCCACCCGGATAAGGAAAATGGAGCAGTTTCGCAGTTTTGTCAAATGCTTCTCCAACAGCATCATCCAGCGTCTGACCCAAAATCTGCATATCGTTATAACTATTTACCCTTACCAGTTGCGTATGACCTCCACTTACAGTAAGGCATAAAAATGGAAATCTGGGTTTGGGCTCATCAATAAAATGTGCTAAAATATGTGCATGCATGTGGTGAACAGCAATAATCGGAATCTGCAAACATTGCGCCATTGATTTGGCAAAAGTACCCCCTACCAGTAGCGAACCCAAAAGACCTGGCCCTTGCGTATATGCAATTGCCGATAAATCATGTAAGCGCACATTAGCCACATGTAAAGCCTGCTGGACAACAGGAACAATATTTTTTAAATGCTCACGGCTGGCCAACTCGGGCACTACACCTCCATACTGTTCATGTATTTTCTGGTTGGCAGTAAGATTAGAAATTATTTTACCATCCACACATACAGCTGCTGATGTATCATCACATGAAGATTCTATGGCTAACAAGACGATTTCGGGCATACATTTTGCTTAAAAAATGGTAGTTTTGCAAGTTTAGATATAGTGGGCAAATTTTTTAAATATGTATTCCGTACGTTGTTGATTTTATGTGCAATTCTGCTCATATCATTTATCACGCTCTATTATCTTATACAACAACCCAAATACCAAACACTTGCAGTTCGCAAAGTAAGCGAAATTTTATCAAAACAATTAGGCAGCGAGGTAAAAGTTGACTCCGTTAATCTAAAATTCATCTCAACCATCCAGATTCACAAAGTTTATTTGTCTGAAAAAAACAAACCCAACGACACCATTTTATTTATTAATCGCTTGGATGCCAGCCTGATGCTGGGCAAAACACTAATGGAGCAAATTAGTAGCTTGCAATCTGCAAAATACTATGTCGATGATGTAAATATAGACGGTCTCAAATTTCATGGTTACCGAGGATTAAACGACAGTATCTATAATTTTCAGTTTTTACTGGACAATTTTAAATCAAAAAACAATAAACCAACACCTAAAAAAGCAAAGAAGCCGATTGAATTAAGGCTAAATGAACTCACGCTGACAAATGGAAATTTGGTATTAGATGACGTTTATAAAGACCAACGCTTCGATATTCGATATACAAAAGTAGACATAGATGTACGTCAACTGGATATCAATCATTTGAAAATTGATGCGAAAAAGGTCATACTGGAAGATCCATATTTTTGCATGACGGATTATAACAACATTCCTTCTAAGCCCAAAATAAAAAAACCTACTTTAGGTTTTAAAATACAAGAATTGGGTAATAAGCTGAATATTAATGTCGACAAACTGACACTTGTAAATGGGCAGCATCGCCTCGACTTTCAGCACAAAGATCAAAAAGCGGGTAATTTTCTCATTTCACAAATGAATATCCAAAATATTGTCCTTAATATGGACAACTATGTTTGGGATTCGACAGGCATGACCGGAAAACTGATTAACCTCAGTGCCAATGCTGATAATCAAATCAAATTGAAAAACTTATCCGGGCTTATTCATCTGGACAATGGCGGCATCTATCTCGATAATGCCGATTTAGCCATGAATAATTCCATTTTGAAAGGAAATATATCGTTACAGTTTTTAACAGGACACTGGAACTCATTAAGCAATTTTCAGGACGATGTTATGCTGAAAGCAGATTTGAAAGAAACAAAAACTAATGGTCATGACATAGCACTTTTTGCTCCAAAAGTACAAAAATACATTCCACCCAATACACGATTAGAGGGACTTATAAGAGGTCGTTTATCTAATTTGAAAGTTGAAAATCTAAAGCTCACTGCCGCTAATAATACGGTGATTGATATTAGCGGAAATATCAAAGGCTTGCCTAAAATACAACAAACACTGTTTG
>CAZPBT010000085.1:5323-11499 GCA_964584555.1 uncultured Chitinophagales bacterium | reverse complement strand
ACTTATTTATTTACCCGGTCGTAAGCTGCGTACCACTTTTCCGGTTTGCCACATTTCGCTTTCGCGCAATTGACGCAATTCTTCTTCTAATTTTTCACGATAGTCAGCTTGTGAGTTGGTGTCTATACTGCGTTGGGCTTCTTCGCCGGCGGCTACTTTTTGGTACAAATCTTTAAATACAGGCAAAACTGCTTCTCGGAAAGGTCCCTTCCAGTCAAGTGCACCTCTTTGGGCTGTAGTAGAGCAATTGCCATACATCCAGTCCATGCCATTTTCAGAAACTAGTTTTATAAGTGACTCGGTTAATTCTTCTACGGTTTCATTAAAAGCCTCTGAAGGCGAGTGTCCGTTGTCGCGCAATACTTGATATTGTGCTTCCATGATGCCGGCTAATGCGCCCATCAATACACCACGTTCTCCCGTTAAATCTGAATATACTTCTTTTTGGAAAGTAGTTTCAAACAAATAACCAGAACCGATACCGATGCCTAATGCAATAGTACGTTCAAATGCTCTTCCTGTTGCATCTTGGAAGATGGCATATGAAGAATTTAAACCAGTGCCTTGTAAAAATAATCGGCGCAAGGAAGTGCCTGAACCTTTTGGAGCGGTGAGGATAACATCTACATCTGCAGGCGGCACTATGCCGGTACGTTCTTTGTAGGTAATACCGAAACCATGTGAAAAATAAAGTGCTTTTCCTGCTGTTAAATGTTTTTTTACCAATGGCCACATTTCAATTTGAGCAGCATCAGATAAAAGATACATAATGATTGTACCTTTTTCAAGGGCTTCTTCAGGTTCAAAAAGTGTTTGACCGGCTACAAAACCGTCTTTCTCTGCTTTATCCCATGATTTTGACGGACGTCTTTGTCCTACAATTACATTGAAGCCGTTATCACGCAAGTTCAGAGCCTGCCCCGGACCTTGAACGCCATAACCGATTACAGCGATTACTTCATCTTTTAATACTTCTTTTGCTTTGGATAATGGAAATTCTTCACGTGTTACCACGTTTTCTTCCACACCACCGAAATTCATTTTTGCCATATTGATTTATTTATTAGTTGTAGTAATTAGTGATAAGTAGCGAGTAGTAAGTGATTCGCAAAGTTATTCATAAATTCCAACATTAAATACTAAACATTTATCATTCAATTTAATCATTTTCTATTTCCAGTAGCGTGCTTTCATATACATCTATTTGTCTTTGCACCTGTTTTTTTAAATTTTCTGCTTGCCATTCATCAGCAATGAATTCGATCGTGAATTTTCCTTCACCATCATTTATTTTAGTAAATGAAAAATCAGTAACATCAATTCTTCTTCTGGAAAAAATAAGCATAAATCTGCCTATTAATACGGGTTGATTGAGTGAAATAAATTCTATTTTAAATTTTTTCATAGCAAAGCGTTGCGTAAATATAAAAAAGTATTTGGAGCAGAAAATGAGATTACGTTTAAATCTTTGTCAACAAAGCACATTAACTTGTAATTATACATGCATTTATTAGTATGTCAGTACATTTTACAATAAAATTGGTTTGCAAAATGTATCAGGCTATACTTTTTTTCCAGACAATCCTTTGTTGCACGTATATGTATTAAAATATAAATTAGTCAAATGCATTATTTTTAGCATGAAGTATCCAATAGTGTTTTAAATCAAGTATGCGAATATCCGTTGCTGTGCCTTTCAATTTATTAATTAAAAAAGAGTGGTCGGGGAAGTTTTTCAGCACTTCAAATTGCTTTCCATTTTCCAGTTTTCTGGTTTGAAAAGTATTCCCGTATAAATCAATTCTGGAAATATTTTTCATCGCATGCACGCCACCTTCAACTTGTTTACTGTCTATGAATACAAGATCTCCTTCTTTTGTAATCAGCTTACTCATATTCAGAATAAAATTATCTAAGTCCTGAATGAGTATATGGCTCCAAATAAAACCGGCAAAAAGTCCATCATATTTATGTGCTGTATCTATTTTATACATATCTGCAACTTCAAACTGCACCGGACTAAAATAAGTTCTTTTTTTAGCAATATCGATGAGTGAGTGATTGATGTCTGTGGAAAAAATGGAAGTAGCGGTTTTGGAAATTTGTTCAGTCCAGTAGCCTGTTCCACAGGCTATTTCTATGATAGATTTTTCAGCAAAAGTTTTTTGAAAATAGTGAGCAGCCATTAAAAGATCTTCCTTTTCATCTTTTATTTGATATACTTTTTCATATTCATTAGCTCTTTCATGATAATATGTTGCCAGACTCTCATGCATCTTATTTCAAGTTTACACTTATCTAATTTTTTTATCTATTGTTTATTACCTTAGCTGCGCATTAAGCTCAGTCTGATAGGCAGCTATGAGTTTATTCATGACCTGTTCGATTTCGGTGTCTTGCAGTGTTTTTTGTGTATCTCTGAATGTGAAACTTACAGCATACGATTTTTTGTCTTTTCCAATTTTTTCATCCTCATAGATATCAAAAAGCTCAATATCCGTCAGTAATTTTTTTCCGGTTTTTTCGGCAATATTTTTCACCTCAGCAAATGAAACTGATTTGTCTAATAACAGTGCTAAATCTCGACGTACGGCTGGAAATTTTGAAATCTCTTTATATCGTATTTCTTGTTTTTTTGTGATAGTTAAGACTTCATCCCAAAAAACATCTGCATAAAAAACATCATTTTTAATAGCACATAATTTGTTTAAAGAAGCATTTACTTTTCCAAAAATTGCAATCGTTTTTCCGTTACATAAAATAGTAGATGCATATTCAAAGATTTCATTTTCTGCATTTGCAGTTTCATATTTTAAAACACCAATCGATGCAAACAAGCTTTCTAACAAAGCTTTGATATAATAAAAATCAGCTTTCTTTTCACTTGTATTCCAATTCGGTGATACTACTGTTCCGCTCATAAAAAGTGCTAAATGATTTTGTTCCTGATAAACTGCATCGCCGGACTTAGTATATGTTTTCCCAAATTCAAACAATTGAATCAATGGGTTTTTATGATTGATATTATGTGCTACACTTTCCAATCCGCTGAACAACATATTATTGCGCATTACGTCTAATTCTACATTGATCGAACTTAATAAACGCACCCAGTTTTCTTCATTTTCATTTTTTAAAGCAGCCTGTTGTTTCGATTTCACGATAGAATTATTCATCATTTCAAAGAATCCGCGAGCAACTAAAAAATCCGCAGTCTTATTGTAAAGTTTGTCTTTAAAATCATGCTTAGAAAACTGAACAGAGGCATTTAATTTAGTTGGAATTGGCACATTGTTGAACCCGTAAATGCGCAAAATTTCTTCAATGACATCAGCAGGGCGATAGACATCTGTTCTGTAAGGTGCAACAGCCAGATGCAAACTATCATCGGTGCTGTTGTCTTTTACTTCAATGTCTAACAAGCCGGCAATTTCTTCAGCTTCTTTCTTGGAAATAGCAGCACCGGTAAGTTTATGTATATCACTCAATGGCAAGGTAACATCAAATGGGGCTTTGTAATTTTTTCCGTCAAATCGGATGTGCTCAGACTGTGCAACATAAACAGGCGATGCAGGTTGGGCATTTGCCAATGCTGTAAGCAAATGAATAGCATGGTTTAATGCTTTTTCTTGAATATTCGGATCAATTCCTTTCTCAAAATGTATGGCAGATTCGGTACGCAAGGTATGACGTATCGAAGTACGACGAATTGTTTTAGGATCAAAATAAGCACATTCTAAAAAGATGGTTGTCGTGCTGTTTTTTACTCCGGATTCCAGACCACCATATACGCCGGCAATACACATGCCATTTCCATTGCCATCGCAAATCATTAAATCTTCTTGATGCAATTCAATGGTGCTGTTGTCTAATGCAAGAAATTTAGTTTTTTCAGGAAGATTTTTTACAATGATTTTATTTCCTTTTATCTCATTTAAATCAAAAGCATGAAGTGGCTGACCATATTCGTGCAAAATAAAATTGGTAATATCTACTACATTGTTGATGGGCTTTTGACCAATACAAAGCAATCTGTTTTTCAGCCATTGCGGTGAATCTTTCACCTGAATATCCGTTAATATTATACCGCTGTAATACGGACAAGCCGCTTTGTTTTCTATTTCAATACTAAAATTGTTTTGCAGATTTTTGCAACTTTCTAAATAATTGGCAGCTTCTGTTTCACTAAGCTTATATGCTTTTTTAGTTCTGAATGTAAGACAAGCAGCTAAATCTCGGGCTACGCCAATATGAGAAAATGCATCCGTGCGGTTAGGAGTTAAGCCGATTTCTAATAAATAGTCATTTTCTACATTATAAAGTTCAGCAACCTGCTTGCCAACTGCTGTTTGTTCATCTAAAATTAAAATGCCATCATGTGATGTGCCTAATCCGATTTCATCTTCGGCGCATATCATTCCAAAAGATTCTACTCCGCGAATTTTTGCTTTTTTGATGGCAAATGCCTCGCCATTTGTAGGATATACTGTGCTGCCTACAGTGGCTACAATTACTTTTTGACCGACAGCTACATTGGGTGCGCCACACACAATTTGCAAAACTTCAGTACCTGTATCAACTTTGCAAACAGATAATTTATCAGCATCCGGATGTTTTTCTTTTTCGATGACATGACCGGTAATCAGTCCTTTTAAGCCGCCTTTTATAGACTCAAAAGGCTCTACTGCTTCCACTTCCAAACCGATATCTGTGAGCGTATCTTTAAGTTCTTCAATAGAAAACGGAATATCAATATGTGATTTTAGCCAGTTGTACGAAATTTTCATATCCTAATTTATCCGATGAAAATACAAATAAAGACAGGTTCGGACAAATAAGATGATTAAACTTAAGAAAAGAATAATTAGACATGAGATTCAAGATTTTAAGAATCAAGACAAAAATATTTAAGTTGTGATTTACTGCCAACTTATTACTTTCTACTTACAACTCACTGCTTATTGCTTTTTGTATTTTTTTTGGCTTAATTTGGCTCGCTCTTCTTCCAGCCAGTCATCTACATAGTCTTGAGTAAGCTGGAGATGGGCATCAGCGATGATTTTAAGAGCTTCTTCGTTTTGTTTGATTTCCTGCTCCACTTTTGCTTTGTCTATATTGGTGTAGAGCGTCAGTTTTTTATTTAAGTCGTGATTGCGTTGATTGATATTGGCAATAGTATTCAATTCGATCTCATGTTCAATGTTTCTGAGTTTTTCATCATAGGGTCCTTTCTTAGAAAGTAATTTAGCCATTACCGGAGCTGTTTCTATACAGATGAATAACAAGGTGATAAAAAATACAGGCAACTGTGGCAACTTACTTTCAGCATCCAGCTTTGCCATTAATCCGTCGTAATTACTGATTACAGGCACCGATTTTGCATAAGCTGTATCTCGCTGCGATTTAATTGCGAGTATTTGTTTTTCTCTTTCATCAATCAAAGGTTGATATTTCTCTTGCACGGATTTGAATTCCTGTTCAATCTTGTCGTACTGTATTTTTTTCTCTTTAAAAACCGGTCCTTTGCCCAGTTTATGGGTGCCGCTAGTTCCTTCTGCTTCACCAATAAATGCCTGATATAACGTGTCGCGAGCAGCAGCAACTTTAGCTATTTCATTTTTATAATAATCAATCTCTTTTCTCAGACTGTCAGCAAGTGGGTTAAATTGCGTTTGTATTTTCTTCTGCGACTGCAAGGCAAATTCTTGTTGTTGTTCCTGAATTTTTTGCGCAATTTCCTTTTCAAATATTTTTAACTCTAAAGGCTTCGCTATCACAATGGCAAGAATGATGGCTAAAACAATACGTGGTAAAGCCAACTTAAATTCATTCCAGAAATTGTCTTCTTTGCGAATGGTAGAAACAATAAAACGGTCGAGGTTGAAAATGACAAGTCCCCATAAAATGCCAAACGCCACAGCTGCGTAAAGATTATTGAAGACAGAATAAAGGGCATAAGCTCCGGATAAAGCAGCCAGCACTCCTGTAAAAAATACGGTAGCGCCAATACCCTGATATTTATTATGCTCAGATTGTGGACTATCACGCAAAATATCGGCATTGGCACCGCTGCACCACCACAAAAATTTTGTAAATCCTCCGGGTAGGGGAGAAGTGTACGATGTATTGTTTTTAAATTCTGACATGGATGTTTTTTTAGATGTGAGTAGTGAGTA
>CAZPBT010000085.1:0-5223 GCA_964584555.1 uncultured Chitinophagales bacterium | reverse complement strand
TTATTTCCGGTACTTTTTCAAATAGTTCCGTTTTAATATTTACCGGAAAAACGCGTACGTAAATAGCTTGTTCTATTTCCATTTCTTTATTTTTTGCTTTTAGTTTATAAACTGTATTTTCAACAGGATAAAATGCCATCTTTCCTACCGACTGCACATAGCCTACGCCTTCAATAGAAATCCAGTCAGCATTAATAATATTCCAGTCAATTTCTATAAACTGATTTTTGAGTATGCCAAAATGATGCGGAAAATCTGCTGATGCCTGATTGATAAATCTGCAACCCGTTATGTTGTCAACAGTAAATAAGGAATATGAAATAATAGGCTCTGAAATGGCTTCCTGAAATTCATTGAGCATCATCTTATCTATCTTATGCTGATTCGTTTTATTTTTGAAATAAAAAAATACAGCCAAGATTGCGAGCAAGGAAATTAAAGCAAAAATGAATAGCGTATTTATCAATGCCGGATAGTTTGTTATAATACGTCTACATAAACGGAAAATTATTACGTACAGTTCCGAAATAGAAAACTTTAAGATTTTTTAAGTAAACAGCGAAATAAGAGAAATTAAAAATCGAGTGTGAAATTGTTTTTAAATTCGTAAGTCAGATTGGCAACTGCACCTTTTGGTGGACGAGTATCATAATTGGCTTTGAAGCTGATACCCATTGAAAATAATTTGGTAAAACGGAAGACCAGTTTATTTTCAGAAGCAATTCTGTAATCGTGAATATTATTAACTAAAGGCTGATAATAAGTTGTAGAAATCCACTCCATGTATTTTTTAGGATGCAATGTGAAACTTAAGTAACCCCCAAACCGTATCTGATTTAAAATGTCGGAACTTTTGATGCTTTTCTCACGTTCAAAAAAATACAGCGTACCTACATAGCATTTGTAATATTTAAAATTCATGATTTTAAACCGCGGACCTGTGCCAACTAAAAAGCGCATTTTTAATCCATTGGCTTTATTAAACTGAACCTGCGTAAAAGCTTCCCACCGAATCCAGTCTTTTTTCATTTTAAAGTTATAGCGGAAATGCACAAAGCCCGAATGCACAAAACTTTCTTCTTTGCTTTTTATCCAGTCATAACTTCCCAATATCAAATAAAGATGTCGCTTAGATTTGTATTGTACATGTGCAGAAGCAGATAAAATGAAAACTTGTTTAGCTTGTTTGGATAAGGCAATGCCGGCATCAAAGCTCCCCTTCCATCCGGTAGTATCTGTTTGATAACGCTCTTTTTCAATATTGACAATTTGTGAGAACGTCCATTGTCCCACAAAAAAACACAATATAAAAAGAAAACCGTTTTTCATAGTTTATCATTTGGTTTGAAAAGACAAGAGACACATGGCATTAGGCAAGAGGCATTAGGTGTGGAGATAATTAAAAGCCTTGACTCTTGATTCTTGACTTTGATTCTCACTACTTACTACCCACTATACTCCTAAAGTTTCTCCGGATAAATCCCGTCTGCTATTTTCTTGCGGAGCGCAGCAATAACTAAATCTTTTTCTTCTGAATAAGTAACACCACACCAGTCTTTTCCATCGGGTAATAATTTTACTTTTATTTTGCCTTCATTCATCATCTTGGAAACAACAGTAGGGATTAAATATTCTGCTTTAAGTTCATTAATGTTTTCTGCAAAAAAGTTGTTCCATTGAGATTCCAGTTCAGGATATAAAGCACAGGTAAAGCCCCAGAAATTCATAGAAGCAAAGCTGTGAAACGGAATTTCAGTAAAGCTTTTATCGTCATTTTCATTGCGCAATTTACCATCAGCTAAATCTATCTTTGTCATTTCGGTAATGGCTACCAGTTCATTGTTTTCGTTTAATGTGCAAACTCCGCGAGACACCGTTCCAATATCAGACAAGGTGTTTTCAAGCGGATATCCAACAAGGCAAAAAGTAGGTGCATCATTATCCAAATTAGAAAGAAAATGATGAATAGACTGATAGGCTTCTCTGCCATAAAAATCATCGGCATTAATACAAACAAAAGGATTATTGACTAAATCTTTGGTTGCTAATATAGCTTGTCCTGTTCCCCAAGGTTTTGTGCGCCCACTGTTTACGCCTTCGGGAGGAGATTGAATGGCATATTGAACTTTTATTTTGTCTTGCCAAACAGCATGAATATGCTGGTCTAAGAGGTCTTTTAAGTCACTTCGGGTGATAATGACCACATCTGAAAATCCGGCTTGGATAGCATCATAAATGGCATAATCCATCAACCATTCTCCATTTGGCCCGAATGCATCTGCTTGTTTCACACCACCATAACGGCTGCCGATGCCTGCCGCCATAATCACTAAAGTTGTATTGCTCATGGCGCAAAGATACAAAATCAGGAAAAGTTAGGGTGAAAAAGTAGAATGGTTTTTGGGTATTTTTTTTATGAAGAAAAAATATGAAAATAGATTAGGGCGCGCCGAAGGCGCGCCCTAATCTCTCAAAAAATATTGTTATATCAAAGGATTAAAATGTAACTATCGCTGCTAACAACAACCGATATTGTAAGTTGCTTGCTTCTCCTTTATTATTGATAAATACTTTTTCATTTGCATAATCCAATCTGAATTCAGGTACTAAACGCAACATGCCGCCAATTGTATAAGTTGAAGTAAGTGTGAAATCTGCAAAGTGTTTAGCTGCACCAGCAACATAGGGTGCCACCAAATCGTTGTTATTCAAATATCCCACTCTGGCACCTATAGCCGCTTTTTCAGTAATAGCATACTTGCCGTACAAATAGACAGAAGCAAATTGTGCGTTTGATTTAGTATCGTCCTTTTTGTTTACTTTTAAAAGCCATCTGTAATATGCCAAATCTAAGGCTAGTGTACCTTTTCCTTTTTTACCCAATGTAGCAGAAGTAGTGGAGCCTAATGCGAATTTATATCTGCGTTGAAACAAAGTATCAGGCTCATTACCACCTATAAAATTTAAATAGGTACTTACTTTTGAACCTGTATAGCCAACTTGTGCGCCTACATATTTATTTCTGTCATCATCAGATTTGGTATCAGTATCGTCAAAAAATCCCAACAAGACATTCCAGTTCTTCTTGGTAAAATTGGCCTTAAACCCGGTATGATAAAATGGACCGTTTTGGAACGCAAGCGAAGTGGAATAATGAAAATTATTTTGCGGCTCTATCAATTCATAACCAAAGTAAGTGCTGAAATTTCCTAAAGTAAATTTCACCCAGTCTGTAGGAGCATAGGTCATATAGAGCTGTTTGATAGCAAGTATGGTATTTGAATACAGTGTGTTATTGGCAGCCTCTGCACGAGGACCAAAGCCGATATCAGCCATAAATCCCACTTTCTTTATCTCTTTGCTCATCATCAGGTTTATCATACCTAATTCAAATGAATTAGCTTTATTTGGAAATGCTTCGTTTAATACTGAGTTGGTATGTTTGCCTGCAAAATTAGTTTGAACATAAACATCCGCAGAGCCACTAATTTTGAAAGGAATTCTGCTTTTTATTTCTTCCCATTTTTCGTCCATACTTTTTTTCTCTACTTTTGTTATGATGGCAATAGTAGTATCCGCTTGCTGTACTTGTGTCTGTTGGGCTTGAACCTGTTTAGTAAGTAAGTCTACTTTTTCTTCCAGGGCTTTGATGCGTTCAGCATCCGTTTGTGCATGCAGTTTCGCCAGGCTGAAAACCATCACCGTAACGAATAAAATACTTCTTTTTTTCATAAGCGTAAGATTTTAAAAATTAACTATATGCAATACTAAGCATGAAATGACCTAATTGCTACTTTTAAAAGTTAAGAAATTTTAAGTATTTTATTACTAAAATGGTTTAGTTGCATAAAATTATCTAATAATTTTGGTGATTATTACACTTAAATATCTTTTTTTCGTAAAATAATTCAATAATATTTTAAAGATTTTTGATTTAAGTTGCATTTTGTGAAAGTAGTTAGACTATTTTTTAAGATGAATCCGTTATCAAAAATCCAATGTTGTAATGAAATGTTAGGTAACTGTATTAATTATATTACAGTAGGCAGCAAAAATCTTATCCCGATTTTGCTTACGCATAGTTTAATCTTGTCAAATTACAGATTACTTTAAACCCGCAGTTGTTTAGCGATTAATTATGAATATCCTCTTGAGCGGTTTGATTTATATTTTTACCAAATAGATGCATGAATTTTTTTAGAATTAACAATTAATGTTTACTATATCAAAAATTAAGGAAGAAAGAAAATATAGGTATCACCAAAAACGATACTATGTTTTTGCTTGACCAACTATACTGATTTGCACCAGACAGCTATTTATGATTAAAATTGCTATGATTCTTCGTAGTATAAACCATACAACGAGTTGTGAATAATATGTTGTTATTGGATTATTTCATCAATTCTTGCACGGCTCTTTGTACCATTTTGTCATTTTGTGCAGCTATGTAGTAATAGCCTTCATTGTTGTATAACTGTCGGGCTAAATAACTCTTTATTTTTTCAGAAAGATAATTACGGGAAACGGCAGCATATTTCAATTCGGCAGCATTAGCTCCTTTAGCTTGTGCAAAAGTGACAAATTGCTGATAGAGTAAATCATCTACTTTAAAGCCTGTATTGAAATTTTGTTCATTTTTATAAACTGACAAAGCCGACTTTTGATTGTTGTAATAATTAAAGACAAATTCCTGAAGTGCATTTGTTTCAGCCACTTTTTGTACAAATGGATTGAGCATACTGGTATCTAAGGCAATGAAAATATCCGGTGTGATACCGCCGCCACCATAAATTGTTCTATTTTTTACCAACGTATGATAGACTTGTTTTTTATTTTGCTGAATGCTGTCGGCACTGAATGCTTCGTGGTTGGCACGCTTAAAGGCATCCATATAATAAGCTTCTGCACCTTCTGTGTATGGACTCTGTATAGATCGGCCACTGGGTGTGTAATACTTGGCAACTGTAAGCCTCACAGAACTGCCGTCTCCAATTTCATACTCTTGCTGAACCAAACCCTTGCCGAAAGTGCGTCTGCCAATAATGATACCTCTGTCCCAGTCTTGTATGGCTCCACTCACTATTTCGCTGGCAGATGCCGAACCTTCATCTACTAAAATAGCCAGATTACCTGTTTCAAATAGACCCATGTTTTGGGCTTTGTCGGTAGTCTTTGGCATCGTTCTGCCTTGCGTGACTACAATCGTTTTATTTCCATCTA
>CAZPBT010000084.1:962-11554 GCA_964584555.1 uncultured Chitinophagales bacterium | reverse complement strand
CGGTTCATATTTTGTAAAGCGTTTTAAGCCCATTTGCATAATGCGCAATTCATCGCCTTCGGCAAAAGACTGTAATGCATCTTTTCCATTTACGTAAATGCGGTTCATGGCATCATTAAAATAAACTTTCAGGATATCAACATAAACAGAGTCAGCTTTCTCTCCTTTTTCAAAGATTTTTTGAACACGGAGCAATAAGGATTCTGCTGTATAAATATCAATTAAGATATCTGCTGCATTCATGATGATTTCCTGTTCATCTTTCATTTTAGCCATCAATTTTTGAACGGCACCACCTGCCACTAACAAAAATGCTTTTTTGGCATTCTTCAAAGCTTTCTGTTCCGCTGCAAATTGTCCTTCATCATCACTGCCGAAATCAGGGACACTCATCAGTTCTTTTTGAATAGCCATGCCCGGTGTCATCAAGTCTATCTCCCCTTTCATAGCACGTTTCAGCAACATATCGATAGACAACAAACGATTGATTTCATTAGTGCCTTCATAAATACGGGCAATGCGCGAATCACGATATGCACGCGGTGCAGCTGTTTCTTCAGAATAGCCCATACCGCCATGTATCTGTACATTTTCATCCACTACAAAATCCAGTACTTCTGAACCAAATACTTTTACGATAGAACACTCAATGGCATATTCTTCAGCAGACTCTAACAACGCTTTTGCAAACTCAACCCCTTGTACTTTCAACTCTTCTTCCATCGTACCGATATCATTTGCACAGCGGTAAGATGAAACTTCCAGTGTAAATATTTTGATTGCCATGTCGGCAATTTTATGTTGTATGGCACCGAAAGAGGCAATTGGTTTGCCAAACTGATAACGCTCGTTGGCATAACGAATAGCAGCGTTAAATGTTTCGCGGGCACCCCCTAAAGCCGTAGCTCCCAATTTATAGCGACCAATATTTAAGATATTAAAAGCAATCAAATGCCCTTTTCCGCGTTCGCCCAACATGTTTTCTACCGGAATTTTGCAGTTTTCAAAAAACACCTGACGAGTAGAAGAACCTTTGATGCCCAGTTTATCTTCTTCAGCACCCAAGCTTAAGCCGGGTGTTCCTTTTTCCACTAAAAAGCCCGTAAATTCTTTACCGTCAATTTTGGCAAATACCGTAAACAAATCTGCAAAACCGGCATTGGTAATCCACATTTTTTGTCCGTTTAAAATCCAGAATTTGCCGTCTTCAGATAAGGTTGCCGTTGTTTTTGCTCCCAAAGCATCAGACCCGGCGTTCGGTTCTGTTAAACAATAGGATGCCGCCCATTCGCCACTGGCTAGTTTGGGCAAGTATTTTTGTTTTTGTTCTTCAGTACCAAAATATAAGGTAGGCAAAGTGCCAATGCCAATATGTGCAATGGCTGTTGTAGCAAATGAACCGGTTCTTCCCACTTCTTCTGCAATAATACAACCGGTAATCACATCTTGACCCATGCCGCCGTATATTTCCGGAACGGCCGTACCCAACAAGCCCAATTCGCCTGCCTGATGTAATAACGTCTGAGACAAGCCAGGTTCTTGTTTCTCAATTTGCTTCCACTTAGGCATCACTTCTTTCTCAACAAAATCAGAAGCCATAGCGCGCACCATAGTTTGTTCTTCGGTATAATCTTCTGGTGTAAATACTTGCGCGGTGCTTGAATCTTTAATGATAAATTCTCCGCCTTTTAATGATTTTACGTGTTCCATTTGAGTTGTATTGTGTATGCGATGTGCTTATATAAACCTCCATAACATACGGTTAAAAAATTTGAGCATACTAAATTAAAGAATGGAAGATGCGTAAGAAAAAAAAGCGGTTTATGTTTATGTTAGGAGATGAAGCCTACTCCCTTTGCACTGCTAGCTGCTCTTCATAATTGCCTTGTTCGGTCTCAAAATAGAGATGGTATATACCGCTTGCCAAATTGGAAACGTCTATGACATTACTGCCGGATTTTAGTTTCTCCGTTTGTATGCGCTTACCACCCAAGTCGTACAAGATACAATGCACGGTATTCAGATTTTTGATTTGTAGCTGTAGTTTGTCTTTTGCCGGGTTGGGGTATATCCTTATCAGGTTGGCTAATTGCGGGTTCATAATTCCCGTGCTGACTACTTTGTTGATTTTAATAGTGTTGATGATTTGGGTACAACCGTTTTTATCCGTTACCGTAACCGTATATCTGCCACTGTCTAAGTTGTTCAGATAAGCAAAAGTGTCATTTGGGTTACCTGTACTCCAGGTATAATGGTAGGGAGCAGTACCTCCCGTAGTCGTTACATAAATACTACCTCCGTGCGGGTTGCTCACCGTGGGCTGGCTTACTAATGTATCGGCATGTAGTGGTGCAGGCTGGGTTATTTCTATCAAGTCTGTCCAGAGCAAGCAGCCTTTATTGTCGGTAATGGTGCAGTTGTATTGTCCTTTTTTTACAATTCGGGTAGTATCGTGGTTGGTGGCATTATCTGCCCATGCTATAGCGTATGGCGGTGTACCTCCTTTAATATTAAGGGCTATTTTGCCGTTGGTCTGCCCATAGCAAGCTACATTCGTTATTTTGGGATTGATGGTAAAACTGTCGCATTTGGGCTGTGCCGTTATGGTTACTATAAAATCAAATGATTCCCTTAGTTGACAGGCATCATTCTTATTGAAAGCATCTAATTCGCTAGTATATTGCCAGCCCACCCGCATCCATGTTTTTCCAAGCGGTATGCTGTCCGGTATGGCAATGCTATCATTGATGGTTTGGTGGTCAGGTGCGCCTTCATAAAAGGTCTTTTTATAGATGACCTCAGCACTGTCAAATACGCCATTTCTGTTCATATCTACGTATATTACTGCTCCTCCCAGAGGGTTGCTACCTGTGCCGCTTACAAACATTTGTTTTACTTGAATAGCATATTTCTTAGTGCGCTGCAAAGTGGTGCTATAAGGGGCTGCTTCGGGGAAATAATAAATCTCCGGGTTGATAACACCTCGTGTAAAATTAATACTGCTCATCTTTATGCTTTTTAAACCCCTGAAACTCCGGGTAGCTGGACCTATTTCCCAAATACCAAATCCGAGGCTGTCTCTGAAACCACCCATATTATTGCAATACATAAATTTATTCCCCGTTTCGAACCAATTTGCAGGGCAGCTATTGGTATTGCCCATTTTGTTTTTTGCCACTACTTTGTAATAGTAGCGTTGGTTGGCTGACAATGGAGCTAAATCTAACAGATAGCTATGCGGATGGATATCACTGCCAATTTTGGAAAGCGGCGGGTTGTCGGTGTCTAAATAAACATCATAGCGATAGGTGGTGTCTAAGGGATTGCCACCTGTCCAGCCAATATTGAGAGCACGGTTTACATTTGTTTTTCCGGCTAAGAAAGAATAATAAGGACCATAATTCAGCTCATTGTAGTGATAGTGGAAAAACTGGTCATAATAATTTTTGTTAAAATGTATTCTTGTTCCGGAATAGACAAAATTACTGTCTAGTTTGCTCGTGGTAATAATATATACTTCCTGGCAGTTGGGTTGCTCGAATCGAAAAGGAGGAGAGAACTGGTAATACAAAGTAGTATCATAAAACGTAGGTTTATAAACGGTCTTATTACAAACTTCCATCAAGGTATCTAAGGTATAGTCGCGCTCACTAGTTAAGAAAGTCGAATAATTCTTTTTAACTTTTCTAAAATGGGCATCTTGTGTAGTTATTTGTCCGCTATTGCCTATTAGACCGCAGATACTTTTTTGTATTGCAGTATCAGTATAGGTGGTATTATATGGGTCTCTGATTATTTTAATAATATTCGTATTTTCATGCAGTTCTATATTACTAAATATTTGATTTAGTATTACAGAGAAATTACTATTAAATATTAAGTTGTAATTTGCATTATAAAAAAAGACTCTTTTTCCTGGAAATCCTAAATAACCAAGATCTACTCTCGTATAAGATCTACTATTATTTTTACTTGTATCTCTAAATAAAGCAATGATGGTATTTTTATTATAACTGGAAATAGTGGCATCGGGGTGCAAAAAATTATCGGTGGTAGTATCTCTAAAGATGATAAACGGGCTTTCGTTTTGCTTGCCCAATTTTAAATAGCCATTGCTGCTGCAGGCTACTTTGGTTATGGTGTCTTTATCATATATAAACTTAAACCCAACAGGAAACCCATTGCCAGCTAATGTTATTGGTGATTGACGCATTGTACTACCATTATAAATAAATATAGTATCTTTATAATAAATGCTTTCTACTTCAGGATTCCAGGTAGAATAAGTATTTCCTACTTTATAATAACAACCTGAGCAACCATAATCATGATCTTCTAATTGTTTGCTCATCAGCCCCTGCTCAAAGGTATAATTTCCAATTTGGGCTGTTGCCTTACTGAAGAACAGTATGCATAACAGTAAGAATAAATAATTGCTGATGGATTTCATGGATATTTATTTAATTTTTTAATCTTTACTTATAGTTTAATTACTTATGTTAAACGTGTTGTTCTTTCCGAATATCCTGAAATAGTTGATTTATTATTTTTAGAACCTCCTCCTTCGTCCTCCTCCTTGTTAAGTTGGAGGAAAAGAGGAGAAATCAACTATTTTATCCCCCTTGTTTTTCATAACCTGAACACAGGTTATGAATTTCTTATCTGTCAACAGGCAGGCTTGCCCCGTGTTTTGGTGCATACAACACCCTCTCTACGTAGGCACAGCACCCAAGCAAGGTGTCTTGCCACGTAATGCCTGTATGCTACCCCGCATTTGTTTTTTTCTATTTTTAAAAAATGGAGGTCAGCCCCGCATTTGGCGGGGCTGACCTCCTCTATATGGGTGGCAAATGAGCCCGTTAAGGGGCTGCACCCCCATTTGTCTTTATTCTGTCGCATCTTTTTTGGCGGTATTTGAAGTATTGGCACCTCCCGTGAAAAACTGGGCTATTTCGTTTACCTTGGTTTCATAGCCCAATACGCCGCTGTTGAGTTTGTACTTGCTGTAATCATAATCTATCAACGCCGCCTGAAAATTATCGTAGTCATGCGCTATTTTGGCACTCTTTATTCCTACCAGCAGGCTCTCTAAGCGCAGTATGGCGGCTTGCAGGGTTTCCCGGCTGTCAAAATCTGCCAAATACTCTGTCCAGTCCACATCGGGCGAGCTGAGTGCTGGCTGGCTGGCTCTGCAGTCTTTCACTTTAGTGGCAATGAGTTTATTTTGCTCGTTAATGCTGCCGTATTTGCTGCGTTCTTCAGGCGTTAAGGTTGCCAGCTTGCCTGCAAACGCAGCCTCTAAGGCGGCAAGGGTATTGGTAATGGCTGTTTTTTCGGCAGCCGAAAAATGTTTGTTGCTTAAATTATCGAAGGGCATAAAAAGTATATTTACTAGTTAAAATAAATCAGTACCGTTATACAGTAACGGTACTGAAGAAAATGGTCTTATTTCGTGATTGCAATTTTTCTGGTTTCTATATAGCCATCTTTAACAAATGCAATTATGTAATCTCCTGCAATCCAATCTGAACTGCTAATCACGTGTTTGCCCGTGTTTAATAATTGATAATAAATCTGTTTGCCCAGCATATCAAAAACACGTACATCTGTATTATCTCCTGTTAATACTACCTCGAATTTGTTGTTTGCCGGATTTGGCATTACTTCTATTTTAGTAAGAGGGTTGTCTGCCTTTGGTGCAATATTGGCAATTCGGAGATTTTGATACCCTGTAACAGCTTGGCATATTGTATTCACACAACCATTTGTCAGGGTAACACGTGCACAATAATTGCCTGCCGCACCACTGGCAATACCCAATGTTAAATTATAGGAAGTATTGGAGCCCGATGTAAATGAGAATGCCCCGTTTGTGATGGGTGTGGTAGGAGCAGATGTTTTAAACCAGGTAATTGCAGTGATACTTCCTGTAGGTACCGTAACATTTAAAGTTTGAGTAGGTGTACCACCGCCACCCGAAGGATTCAAATTGCTTTGAACAGGAGCCGGAACGGTGAAATTAAAAGTGAACGGCGTACTGGAAGAGCAGGTAGCATTAGAGGCAGTAACATTTACACTATAGCTGCCCGGTTGTCCGTTAAAATTAAAGGTAGCAATATTGGCAATAGCGCCACCCGAGTTGGTTGTGGAAGCTAATGTAGCAGTCCCGCCCGCGGGCACAGTTACCGTACTCCAAGAATATGTAGTTCCGCTTGCCGGACTGTTTACTGAAAGTTGAAATTGGTTAGTACCTGTTGCTGTTACTACGTTAGAGCTAATGGCTAATGGGTTGCCCACATTAAAACAAGATGCCGTAACTCCCGAAGGTGCACCCGGGATGAAAGCAGTGGTAAGCGTTCTGGCGGCAGAACTGCAAGTGGTGGTTCCGGCAGCACTGGTAAATAAATTATTAGCAACTACAGTTATATTGCCTGCTGTCGTACCATTAGGTTTTACCACTACCGTATTGGTAGTACCTCCTGATTGCACTATCCATCCTGCCGGGAATGTCCAAGTATAACTTGTAGCATTTGTAGCTCCGGCAACAGAATATGTTAAATTTGTTGTACTACCGGGTGTTAAACAAGTAGTGCCCGTAGGGTTATTCGGCAATGTTGGGGTAATTACTACATTGCGAATCACTGTTTGCGTGGAGCAGGCTATGCTATATGCGGTAATGGTAGAATTGGCGGCTGTAGCTGCTGCACTTGCTATCGTTGTACTCCCGTATGAGGGGCTGACTGTCCAACCTGTGGGTGTTCCAAATATCCATTGTACTGGGATGGTATTGATGCCGTTAGCTCCCGTGAGCGACAGCGTTGCTGATCCGGGCTTCGCCACACAGGTGCTGTTGAAAGCTAAGCCTGTCAGGTTGCGATTTACTCTAAATATTGTCGTTACAGGCCCGCAACCTACACCTGCAGCTGCATTGCTAACAGTGAGTATTACATTGCCTGCACCACCATCTACCGTAACAGTTGGCGTAGTGGAAGTTGGGTTGGTAATTGTCCAGTTCGGATTATCTGTAGTCCAGGCATACGTGCAGCCTGCAGGGTTATTGGCCGTATTTACTGAAAAGTTAATACTGGTTTGGTTGGCTGCCACACAAATAGGAGTAGCAGGTGCTAACAAAGTTTGTGGAGAGGGTATTTTTTTTACAATAGTAAGTGAGGAAATGGAACTTGGATTGCATTGTCCAAATTGCACTTTGATGGGTGTGGTTGGAATGGCATTGACATGATAGGTTTGGCTGCTATTGTCGGAACTGAAATAAGTTTTAGAAAATTCTGCCGGGAAAGTCCAGGTATAATTATCCTGACCTATCTGGTAATTGGGGTCTGTGCTTAGAATTTTACAAACCGAATAGGTAACATCCTCGCCTACTGCCACACATGCAGGACCAACAACGGATGGGAGCTGGGTATTAAATATCTTGTAAATATCTAAGAAAACAGTACCCCCACACGCACCATCAGTATAAGTTACCACAATTCTGCCTTTAGCTCTTGCATCCGGTGTACAACCTGGATTCAAGTCCGGTTTACTCATTATGCAATAGGTAATATATGTACCATTATCAGTACTGCTAACCATGCTTATATCTCCAATAGTTGTAACAGCCGAAATTGTACTACTATTTTTTGTTATAGTGTAACACGCATTTGTTGCATCATAATTAATACAAGTTGAACCTGTAATTGTAGGAACACCGGCATACGTATTTATTGTGCTTATACAAAACACGGTAAAAAGAAATTTTATAATAGATTTCATTGTAATTGAATTTAGAAGTTTGAAGTTGTATAAGTGCTGAAAACTACTTATCTTAGTAGGGCTAAAACGATAGTTGTACTTACAACTTCTTGAATTTATTTTATTAAGTATAATATACGCCGTATCAGGTAAGTGTTTTCAAATTTCTACCGGATATGGGCTGAGGGCGTTTATTGCTATGGCAATAAACGCTTTTTCCTTTTTATCAGGAACGGTGATGGATTACGGGAGGCGATTTATTATTGGAATAACCCTCGGCATTGCGAGTGCCAGTTGAAATACATATATGGGGGGGGGTGTATATGATGCATCTGAAACCTGGGGTATTTATGTTTGTATGGTAAATGTAAATAAAAAGAATTTAACAAAGTATATTCTATGAAATTTTTTTATACATTTTATAAAATATGCATGATTTCATGGTTTTTGGGTATGCACCCCATCGAAAACGGATGCCGTTTTATTCCATTATTTCCCGATATTTGCAATCGAATACTTGATGAATTTTAATTAAAAATGCTCGATTATGTCTAATCTTGATTTATCTGTTTTATCGAATGCCGAACCGGCATTTATAGATGCACAATATTAAACACAGAAAAAAGGGAGTATCTTCTTATTTTATAGACTCTGCCGTCAGCTTACGTTTTTTATACATTTTTTGAATATTTAAGCGGAAATAAGTACTAAAATATATGTTCTGTGAATTGCGGGTAGATAAGATATATTGGTATTGTGTTTTGAAGCCCACTCCCCATTTGTTGTTAATTTCATACTCATAAGATACTTGAAATGGAAAACCAAATTCTGCCACAGTAGTATTTGATACTAACACATTTGATTGATATGGATATGGTTGATTACCAATAATAATATGTGGTTCTTTAATAAACATAAAAAAAATACCTGTACCTAAGTGCAAAGAATGTTTTTTAATAGCTATTTTTTTGTTTACTGTAAATTGTGTCGTTATATTTCTGTCCGTTAAAGCTCCATAATAATCAAATGATATTTCGTTTTGGTAATAAGGATTTCTATATCGCGTATTAAATCCAAATTGTCTGTTAAACTGATTGTAATCCATTCCGACAGTTATGTAGAAATTTCGACGAAACATACAAGAAAATTCTCCAAATAGATTCAAACCAACTGCATTCTTTTTTTGTAAAGTTATTTGTCCAATAAAAGCTACCGTATCAACGCCCTCAAATTTAAGTAGTCTATCATTCCAAATACTATAAGATGGTCCTATTCCTGCCTTAAATGAGAAACGGTTTTCTGGTTTAGGTGCACGTTCTTTTGCAACACTTTTAAGTGAGATTGATAATAATAATAATATTATAAAAGTAAGTTCCTGTTTCATTAGTATAAAATTATATGGCGTAGCCATGGCTACGCCGTAGGTTAAAAATTAGTTTGATAATCTAGGAAAGGAATAATAAACTCCACCTCCATGACCTAACCAAGGCCATCCGTCTGGATCTAATCCATTTTGAAAAAGCGTTGCATTTTTCTTGTAGTTATTATAAAAGAATGTTCTATCATATGGTACATGGCTTAAATCTTCATCTTTATTACTTATTTGTTTCCCTGCATTTAAAATGGTATTGCCTATTACAGGTATATTTACACTTATGGGAAAAATTAAATTCTTAATGTTATTTAAAACACCATCTCTATCATCTTCATAAACTTCTACTCGTTTATTAATTTCTAAGATCTCCCAGGAGTAATCTAATGCAACATATTGTCTTTTTTTTGTTTTATTTTTCACCTCTTTTCTTGTCATATTAACTGGAATTTCTGAGGTTGGGAATGCAGTTGAGTTATTTCTAAATATGTTTACGTCTGTTGCATTTAATCTATATTCTGGTCCACCTTTAAAAACACCTTCATGTTGTTGATCAGCATATACCCAACCCCAAACAATTGCGACTGGATCTAAAATTGTTTTTTGTATAGCAGGTGCTGTTGGGGTTGATATTGAAGTAATTGCAGGAATTTCTCTATTATCATCAAAAGAACCGACTATCCAACATGCATTAGTTTGTGCATAAGCATCGGTTATAGTTCGGCTATATATCGTATTCGATAGTTTAACTGTCCCAGCATTTGTAACTTCACTTACGGCTAAATTCTGATGCGTACAGGTTGGATTGTACGTAACTGTAAAATCTTCGTGATAAGGCATATATATTTCTTCGTTTTCATCAATCAAATAAAGGGATAGCGTATTATTGGTTGTTCCTCCGTTAGGTAATATATCATTTTTTGATACTACTGTATTAGGTTGGTATCCAGGGTACTCCAGTTGATAGGCTAATAAATTGAATTTTTGTGCTGTAATACTCGGCTTATTTAAAATAGAATTATAATTATTCTTTAAGAACTCCTTAAAATATACAGCTTCATCTCTCCATTCATATTTTTTAGTAATAGTATTAATCGTTTCTAAAATTTCAGTTTGCACTGCTTTATCAGTAGAAATTTCAGTTAAAATTGATTGTGCTTTTTTTCGCATTTGGATCTTCACTGCATATTCTTTAGATGAATAATAATCAATAGGGGTGTTTTGCATTCTCTCTTTCATACAGGAAGTTAAGATTATTATTGTCATTATTGCTATGAAAGATGCTATTTTTTTAGATTTCATTGTAATTGAATTTAGAAATTTGAAGTTGTATAAGTGCTGAAAACTACTTATCTTAGTAGGGCTAAAAGTATAGTTGTACTAACAACTTCATGAATTTATTTTATTAAGTATTATACGCCGTATCAGGTAAGTGTTTTCAAATTTCTACCGGATATGGGCTGAGGGC
>CAZPBT010000084.1:0-862 GCA_964584555.1 uncultured Chitinophagales bacterium | reverse complement strand
TCTTGATTTATCTGTTTTATCGAATGCCGAACCGGCATTTATAGATGCACAATATGAAAACTATGCTAAAAACCCTGAATCGGTGGATGCCGAATGGCGTAAGTTTTTCGCCGGGTTTGATTTAGCCTACAAATATGGTGAAAACGGAAAAGGAGCTTCCTCGAAAAATGATGAACTTACTGCAACTGCTCAAGTGATTGCTCCGGTTCTGCCTGTTTCTGCTGATACAGATATTGTATCGCCGAAAGAATTTAAGGTATTAAAATTAATTAGCGGCTATCGCAATAAAGGTCATCTTGTTGCCAATACTAACCCGCTTCGTCCTCGCAAAGACCGCCACGCCGATTTGGATTTGCATTACTTTAATCTCGATGAATCTGACTTAAATATTGAATTTTATGCCGGAAAAGAAATTGGGATCGGACGGGCTAAACTTTCTACTATCATAGAACGTCTTAAACAAATTTATTGCCGCACCATTGGCTGGGAATATAATTATGTGCTCGACAGAGACGCACGTGCCTGGCTGCGCGAACAAATAGAACACAACTATTTAGCCTACGAACATCCGCTCGAAAAGAAAAAACGCATTTTAGAAAAACTGAACGAAAGCGAAGTATTAGAAAAGTTCTTAGGTACTAAATATATCGGGCAAAAACGATTTTCTTTAGAAGGCGGAGAAGCCACCATACCGGCTTTAGACACGATGATAAATACTGCTGCCAACCAGGGTGTGGAGGAAGTCGTAATTGGCATGGCGCATCGCGGACGATTAAATATTTTAGCCAATATAGTAGGCAAAACCTATGAACAGATTTTTTCTGAATTCGAGGGCATTTCACCTGATGATTTATCATCCGGC
>CAZPBT010000083.1:5970-11611 GCA_964584555.1 uncultured Chitinophagales bacterium | reverse complement strand
TTGTAACTATTTTACACATGCCAATCAATTTATCAGCTTTTTCGTTTTCATTTGCTCAACACCGACAAAAAAATGTGATTTTTATCCATTTTCCTAAAGATTTGGCACTGTTAAGCCAGCTTAGAACTGCGATAAAAGTTCGCTGGTCGCAGTCGCAAAAAGCGTGGTATTGCTTAGATATGCCACAGTACAGGAAGTTGCTGGGGCTAAGTGTAGCTGATGATCTGTTGCCGGCACTCAACCAAATACATCCAAATAATCAGCAAGCCTACCGCAGTATGCACGAACAACTTATTTTAAAAGGATACAGTGAAAATACCATTCGTACTTATCTCAATGAATTTCTGCAATTGCTATTCTTATTAAAGCACCACCCTGTACAAGAACTTACCCCTGACAGATTAAAATCGTACATGCTGTATTGCCACAAAAAACTGAAATTGAGTACCAATACTCTGCACTCCAGACTGAATGCTCTGAAATTTTATTTTGAAAAAGTATTATACAGAGAGCAATTCTTCTATGAAATTCCTCGCCCTAAAAAAGAAAGTTCCTTACCTAAATTACTGAGTACGTATGATATAAAAAGAATGTTTGACAACATAACGAACCCCAAACACAAACTCATGCTGCAACTGGTATATGGCATGGGACTGCGTGTATCTGAAATAGTAAAGCTCAAAATCAGTGATATTGATTCCAAACGCATGCACGTACTGATAGAAAGTGCTAAGGGCAAAAAAGACAGATATGTACCCTTACCTAAAAGCATATTGACAGATTTGAGGAAGTATTACAAACAGTACAAACCATCTGTTTATTTGTTTGAGGGACAAACAGGACAACAGTATCATGTCCGGTCGGTTCAGGCTGTTTTTAAACAAGCTATGGACAAAGCAAATATCAAAAAGCCTATCGGCATTCACGGGTTGCGACACAATTATGCCACGCACTTATTAGAGTCTGGTACGGATATTTCATATATACAGCAAATTTTAGGGCATAAAGACATTAAGACAACCTTGATTTATACGCATGTATCAAATAAGGATTTGGTTAAAATAAACAGCCCTCTCGATAATTTATGATAAGGTAAGTTGTAAGGGATCGTATGTAATTGTGTAATGTTTCCTTAAACCAAATGTTTTTCTATTGCGGTATCATATAGATTTTTATATTCGACTATAGTACCCCAGTTTTCACCGTCCACCACACAATTTCCCAAACTTACAATTCCGCATTGTCGGTAATCGCAGTTTTGTTTTTGCAAAAATGCTTCAAACGATGCTTTATTTTCAGGTTTGATACTAACTACCACACGACTTTGTGCTTCTCCGAATAAACATGCATCTTTTCTCAAACTTGGGCAGGTCTGCAATTCAAACCCAAAATTATTAATCATGGCACTCTCCAACACGGTAATAAATAATCCGCCTTCGCTGATATCATGCGCTGATTGGATAAGCTGCTCGCTGATTAATCCGGCAACGACATGTTGCACTTTGGCTTCTTCTTCCAAATCAAAAAATGGGGCAGGAGAGAGTTCTACTCCATGTATTTGTACTAAGTATTCAGAACTTGAAATATCATTTTTACATTTTCCTACAACATAAATCAAATCATTTTCGGCTTTAAAATCTAAAGTCATCAACTTATCTACATCATCTATTACGCCCAACATACCTATAGTAGGAGTTGGGTTAACGGCTCTGTTTGGCGACTGATTATAAAAAGAGACATTTCCTCCGGTAACGGGAGTATCAAATTTCAGACAGGCATCACCCATACCTTGCAAGGCGTGTACAAAATTCCAGTACACTTCTTCATCATAGGGATTGCCGAAATTGAGGCAGTTGGTAATAGCAACAGGTTTTGCACCGGAACACACAATATTGCGGGCTGCTTCACTTACAGCTATAGCTCCGCCTTTGTAAGCATCGGCATATACATAGCGCGAATTGCAATCTACCGTTACAGCCAAGCCTTGTTTGGAATGTTTCAATCGGATGATGGCCGCATCAGACGGATGATTGGTAGCAAGTGTATTGATGCCCACCATAGAATCATATTGCTTATATACAAATCGCTTTGAGGCAATATTCAGATTTTGCGTGAGTTGTTTAGAAATATCATTTAAATTACCGGGAATCTGAATATTGTCTATATTGAATTCATCTCTTAGTTGATGATATGCAGGTTGTTTGTAACTTCTGTCATACACAGGTGCACCACCGCCAAGCACTAAAGTATCGGCAGGTACTTCAGCCACTAATTCATCATGATTAAAATATTGCAAGGTATTTCCCTCAGTTACTTCACCAATAATGGCACAATGTAAATCCCATTTTTCAAATACGGCTTCAATATCTTTTTCCCGTCCTTTTTTTACTACTACCAGCATGCGTTCTTGCGACTCAGAAAGCAATATTTCAAATGGTTGCATATGTTTTTGACGAGTAGGCACTTTATCTAACCAAATTTTCATGCCATGTCCGCCTTTTGCACTCATTTCAGAAGTAGAACACGTGATGCCTGCCGCTCCCATGTCTTGCATACCTACAATGGCATTTGTTTTTATGGCTTCCAAAGTAGCTTCTAACAGTAATTTTTCAGTAAATGGGTCGCCAACTTGTACAGATGGAATTTTGTCTTCAGCATCTTCACCCAAATCTTCAGAAGCAAAAGTAGCACCGTGTATCCCGTCTTTTCCGGTAGCAGAACCCACGATATAAATGGGATTGCCTACACCTTCAGAAGTGGCAGAAATGGTTTCACCTACTTTTACAATGCCTACACTCATGGCATTTACCAGAGGGTTTTCCTGATAGCACGGGTCAAAATAAACTTCTCCTGCCACAGTAGGTACACCGAAACAATTGCCATAGTGCGAAATGCCTTTTACCACACCTTTTAATAGTCTTTTGGTACGATTATTATCTAAATTTCCGAATCGAAGTGAGTTTAGCGCGGCAATAGGTCGGGCACCCATCGTAAAAATATCGCGGTGTATGCCTCCAACTCCTGTTGCAGCACCCTGAAACGGTTCTACAGCACTTGGGTGATTGTGCGATTCTATCTTGAAAGCACAAGCCCAGCCATCTCCTATGTCAACCAGTCCGGCGTTTTCTTCTCCGGCTTCCACCAATAGCGCTTTACCTTTGCGTGGTAGTTTTTTGAGGTATTTGATAGAATTTTTATAACTGCAATGCTCACTCCACATGACGGAGTAAATACTCAATTCGGTAAAAGTGGGGATACGACCGAGAATATCCTGAATTTTTTGAAACTCTTCGGGCAATAAACCCACACTTTGAGCCGTTTCCAATGTAACTGGGGGCTGATTTAAATAACTTATGCTCATTAGTGAAAAACGTTATCGCCAAAATTAGTTAATTTCATGCAACCTTTGTAGGCTTGAATGTATCTTAATAATAAAATGTTTACTTTTACGTACCAATGATGCTAGAACTACTATACCCTATTTTCTTTTTTCTACTGTTTTTTATTACCATAAAGAGCAAATATTTTTTTAACTCCTATACAATTTCTAAAAAACTGCTCATTTTTGGATTTAGTATAAAAGCTTTGAGCGCCATAGTATATGGCTATTTATTCATATCAAGAGCATTGAGTGGGGGAGATACATTTATGTATATAGATGATGCCAATATTGTCTATTCTGCATTAAAGACCAACCCGTACATTTATTTAAAGCTCTTATTTGGCTATAACGATTTCAAACCCGTGCCTTCCCTTTTATTGCCCTATACGGATGCCATGGGATTTTGGTTTGACTCCAGTAATTATTTTGTGGTAAGAGTAAATGCTTTTATCCGCTTATTTTCTTTAGGTATTTATAATGTACATGCAATAATTTTTGCTTTTCTGTCATTTATCGGTACTTATAATATTTACTTGTTTTTTGAAAAGAAAGTCAGAAATGTAAATTTGTTGCAATTTATCTTATTTGGTTTACCGTCCATTGTTTTTTGGACATCCGGAGTACATAAAGAAGCATTAGTTATTTTTGCTTTAGGCATGATATTATACAATGTTAATTTTGTACTGAAAAATGAACATACGAAACGTCATTTATTTTTCACTTTTATTGGTCTGTTTATCTTAGGCTATATCCGAATTTACCTACTGGCTTTCTTATTCCCGTTGATAGCAGCTATTTTCTTATATACCAAGTTTGACAGAAAGCAGTCAACCATAAGCGTATTTTTTGCTACTGGTATTATCAGTGTTTTAGTAGTGGGCTTAATTATTTTCTTGTTTCCCAATATAAGCTTCATACACGAGTTTTTTGTCAGACGAACCTACTTTTTAAATTCACCGGGTAACTATACATTTAATGTGTCATCCATTCCACATAATTTCGGGACTTTATTTATTTTGTTATGGGAAGCCATATCCAATCCTTTTATTCGTCCGCTTCCGGCTGAATGCAATTCCGTCTTACCATTTTTAGCATCATTTGAAACGATTATCATCTTTGCACTCATACTGATATTACTGTTTTCTGTAAAAATAAAAAGTCTGGTTACCAATCCTTATGCGCTCTTTTGTATATTATACAGTTTGAGTACTTTATTTTTGATTGGGTTGATTGTAAATAATTCGGGTGCCATCGTACGTTATCGTTCAATTGCCATTCCATTTTTGTTAATAGCCTTTATTTTAAAAAATAAGGAGGAAAACTCTCTTTCACATCAGTCGGTTAAATATGCATAGCTGATATTTATCTATTGCTTAATACGCAAAATTTCGTCAATTCTGATTTTTTGCAGAAATTTAAGCAACAAAATCAAAGCAGCATGTCAAAAACTAGATTTAATGCACTTTCCGCATTCTCTTCACGTCCAAAAATTAACGTAGAACTACCTTCAGAAAAAATCTCTGATTTCTTTGCTTCAGCCGTGTTCGGCGACAAGGAAATAAAAGAATATTTATCTTCTGAGGCTTATAAAAAACTGACTTCGAGTATTCGCGAAGGCAAAAAAATAGATCGCGAAATTGCCGATCAAGTGGCATCCGGCATGAAAGCATGGGCACTTAAAAACGGAGCAACACATTATACACACTGGTTTCAACCGTTAACAGGTACAACTGCTGAAAAACACGATTCATTCTTTATGCCGAAAGGAACGGGTGGCATTGAAGAATTCAGCGCAGACTCTCTTACTCAGCAAGAACCGGATGCTTCTTCTTTTCCATCCGGTGGTATTCGTGTTACCTTTGAAGCACGCGGATATAGTGTATGGGATGTTACATCGCCTGCATTTATTATGACTGTTGGAAATGGAAAAACGCTTTGTATTCCTACAATATTTATCTCCTATACAGGTGAAACTTTAGACTATAAAGCGCCATTATTAAAATCTATTCAAGCATTAGATACTGCAGCTACGGAAGTTTGTCATTATTTCGACAGAGATGTAAAGCATGTCAATACTACTCTGGGCTGGGAGCAGGAATATTTCTTAGTGGATAGTGCCATGTACTATGCTCGTCCGGACTTGGTGATGTGTGGTAGAACCTTGTTAGGTCGTCGTTCACCAAAAGGGCAACAGTTGGAAGATCATTATTTTGGGGCTATTCCGGAGCGTGTTTATGCCTACATGCGCGATTTTGAAAT
>CAZPBT010000083.1:0-5870 GCA_964584555.1 uncultured Chitinophagales bacterium | reverse complement strand
CACCGCTTAGGGGCAAACGAAGCACCTCCGGCTATCATTTCTGTATTTACAGGCTCCTATTTGAAAGAGGTACTCGAAATGATAGAAACACGTGTGGACGAAGATAAATTTGATGAACAAGACAATATTACTTTACGTTTAGATATTCATAACAGAATTCCTGATGTCTTGTTGGATAATACTGACAGAAACAGAACTTCTCCTTTTGCATTTACCGGTAACAAATTTGAATTCAGAGCCGTGGGCTCATCTGCCAATTGCGCATTGCCTATGACGGTATTAAATACTATTGTAGCCGAGCAATTGAAAAAATTCAAAGCGGAAGTAGATGGATATATCAAAGACGGCGATTATAAAGATGTGGCGATTTTGAAAGTATTGCGCAAAACCATAAAAGAATCGAAAAAAATCATGTTTGAAGGCGATAATTACAGTGATGAATGGCATAAAGAAGCTAAAAAACGCGGTTTAAGCAATAATCATAATACGCCTTTGGCATTAGAAGCATTAGTTTCTGAAAAATCCATGAAATTATTTGAAGAAAACGGCATTTACAGCCACAGAGAGCTGGAAGCCCGTTACGAAATTGCCCTGGAAAACTATGTGAAAGCTTTGCAAATAGAATCTCGTGTTTTGGGCGAAATCGTAACGAACCAAATCGTGCCGGCTTGCATAGAGTATCAGAATAAATTGATAACCAATATCAAAGGCTTAAAAGAAATAGGTTTGGATGCCAAATTGTATGCTTCGCAAAAGAATATTCTGACACAAGTAAGTGAGAATTTAGAGAAAATATTACAGCTTGAAAACCAAATGTTTGATTTGCGTGTAAAAGGCAATGACTTGAATACAGCCAAAAAACAAGCGGCTTTATACTGCGATAAAATAAAGCCACTTATGGACGAAATCAGAACGATAACTGATACGTTAGAGAACTTAGTGGATGATGAATTATGGCCTTTGCCAAAATACAGAGAAATGCTGTTTAGTAAATAATACTTAAAACGTCGTGAAAGCGACGTTTTTTATTTTAGTTTTCTTTAAATTTATGGAATGAAAATTTTCGTCCGCTTCTTATTTATTTTTGTTTCTACGCTTACTTTGTACGCCTGTTCTTCTACTGCCAAAATTAAAGATGGAGCTACTGCTTACAATTTAAAAAAATATACACTCGCTGACGATATGCTGGAAAAAGATTTTAACAACACAAAAGATGTTGCAGAAAAATCTAAAATAGCCTATCGCATTGCTAAATCTTACGACAATCAACTAAAATTTAATGAAGCTGAAGAATGGTACAAAAAGATTTACGATTTGCGCATATTGGATAATTCCGTCATGTTATACATCAATGCTTTGAAACGCAATGAGAAATATGAGCAAGCCTATACCACCTTAAACGACTATCTTAATGCCAACAAGACGGAAAAATTCCGCTTAGGAAACGAACTTGATTTTTTAGAGGAAACCGTAAAACATCTCAAAAAGCCAAATTACGTTACTTTAAAAAATCTGGATATCAACACACCGAGTATCGACTTTTCCCCGTTTATTAAGGGTAATACACTTTATTATTCTTCTACCCAAAATAATAAAAACAACACAAAAGACGAATGGACAGGAGAGGGCTTCTCTGATATTTATACCGCACAAAAAACTGGCGAAACAAATTTTCAGAATGCACAGCCTTTAGAAGGAAAAATAAATACTCCTTATCACGAATCGAGTTTTGTTTTATCAAAAGATGGCAAAACAGCTTTTTTCACTCGATGCGGCACTGGCGAAAAAAATAAAGACCAGTATTGTCATATTTACAGAGTAACAAAGAATATTGATGATACCTGGAGCGAGCCGGAGCGGTTGAAGTTTTTTGCAGATACGGTAAATGAAGGGCATCCTTTTTTAACACCGGATGAAAGCGAGCTGTATTTTTCAGCAGATTATCCCGGTGGCTATGGTGGCAAAGATATTTATTCAGCTAAAAAAAATATAGCGGGAGATTTTGAGAATCCTGTGAATGCGGGCTCAAAGGTCAATGGAACAGGCGATGAACTCTTCCCGACTTTTGATGAAAAAGGAACTTTGTATTTTTCTTCTACCAACAAACCCAATCAATACGGCGGATTGGATATTTACTCGGCAACAAAAGAAGGAAAACTTTATACCAATATAAAAAATTTAGGATGGGGATTAAACTCCGGTGCAGATGAAATGAGTTTTATTCCGCAAAAATCTAAAGATGATTCGGTGCTGATTTCAGGCTATTTAGTGAGCAACCGCAAAGGCGGGAAAGGCTTTGATGATATATATTATGTAGAAAAGCGCATGGCACCAAAAGAAAAATTACCGCCTCCGGTGTATGTGTTGCGTGGTACGGTGCAAGAAAACAGTTATGAAATTGAAAATAATCCCAATTCTAAAGTGTTAGGGGTAAAACCCATTGAAAATGCATTAGTTAAATTGCCTGAATCTAAAAAGACAAACACAGAAGGTAAGTTTGAATACTGGATGAAACAAAAGCAAAACTTCACCTACGAGGTGGGCAAAGAAGGCTATCTGAGCCGTGATGTGCAGGTAAATATGGACAATATACAAGCTAATGACGGTGATACCATTGTCATTAATCAGACGATTTTGCTTTCTAAAATTTATAAAAATGTCGAGATTGTGTTGAATAATATTTATTACGATTACGATAAATGGAATATCCGCAAAGATGCTGCTCAAAGTCTGGATACACTCGTGGAAATTTTACAAAAAAACCCGACTATAAAAATTGAACTGGCATCTCATACGGATTGTCGCGGCTCGGATACGTATAATCAAACCTTATCTCAAAAACGTGCAGAAAGTGTGGTGGCATATTTGATTGAGAAAGGGATAGATAAAAACCGACTGACAGCTAAAGGCTATGGCGAATCTGTACCTGTAGAAAAATGTGAGTGTACAAAATGCACGGAAGAACAGCACCAGAGAAACAGAAGAACAACTTTTAAAATTCTAAGCGAATAAATTTATGTCAAAATCCCTTTTTAATCCTGCTGATCAGAATGAAATTTTTGCACGGCTGAATGAGTTAAATGCCAATTCAACCCGAAAATGGGGTAAAATGTCAGTTTCGCAAATGCTGAAACACATGGAAATTGCATTTTCTGTCCCAATAAATAAAATACAATTGCCTAAAGACAAATTATATTACCTGGCTGCCAATCCGGTTGCCCGTTTTTTTATGATAAAAATGTCAAGCAAATGGCCAAAAAATATGGCAACTGTTGAAGACTTTAAAGTGAAAACCGATCCGGATTTTACACAAGCCAAAGCCGATTTTTTGAAAATCTATCAGGAGTTTTTATCGGCAACCGATTTCTCGGGTTGTCATCCTGCATTTGGCGTCATGGATAAAGACATGTGGGGCATTGCCATGTACACGCATTTAAACCATCATTTAGAACAATTTGGCGCATAATGGAAAATCAAAAAAGATATGACCTGCGAGGTGTTTCTGCGACAAAAGATGATGTACATGCTGCCATAAAGAATGCTGACAAAGGACTTTTCCCAAAAGCATTTTGCAAAATATTTCCTGATTTTTTAGGTAAGGATGAAGCCTTCTGCAATATTATTCATGCTGACGGTGCCGGTACAAAATCAGTATTAGCGTATTTGTACTGGAAAGAAACGGGCGATTTGTCGGTTTGGAAAGGTATAGCACAAGATGCCATCGTGATGAATACGGACGATTTAATTTGTGTAGGAGCGACTTCCGATTTTCTGTTATCTTCTATTATCAACCGAAATAAGCATTTAATTCCGGGTGAAGTCATAAAAGCTATTATTGACGGAACGAATGAAATTGTCGAATTATTTCATCAAAGCGGAATAGAAATACATGCTATGGGTGGTGAAACTGCTGATTTAGGTGATAGTGTAAAAACCATTGTGGTTGACGCAGTTATGACATGCAGAATGAAAAAAAGTGAGGTGATTTCCAATGAAAAAATAAAAGCCGGAAATGTCATCGTGGGCTTGTGTTCTTATGGGCAAGCAACCTATGAAACGGAATACAACGGAGGCATGGGCAGTAATGGGCTCACTTCAGCCCGACATGATGTTTTTTCAAAAATTTATGCAGAAAGATATCCGGAAGCCTTCGACAGTGAAACGCCGTATGATTTGGTTTACAGTGGCTCAAAATTGCTGACAGATGAAATTGAGGATAGTCCACTGGATGCAGGAAAATTAGTGCTTTCACCTACAAGAACTTATGCCCCTGTAATTAAACAAATAATTAAAGAAATAGGAGCGGAGCAAATCAACGGAATGATACATTGCAGCGGAGGCGCGCAAACTAAAATTTTGCATTATATCGATAATTTGCACATTATAAAAGACAATTTATTTGAAATTCCACCACTCTTCAAAATGATACAGGAAGAAAGCAATACCGATTGGAAAGAAATGTATCAGGTGTTTAATTGCGGACACCGTATGGAATTGTATGTGGATGAAAAATTTGCAGATACTATTATCCGTATTTCCAACTCATTTAATATTCCGGCACAAATAATAGGCAGGGTAGAAGATGCTGCCACAAAACAAGTTAGTATAAAAAGCAAATATGGCGAGTTTGTTTATAATTAATGCAGATAAACAAGAATATTAATGCCAAATGCATATTTCAGCTTTAAAAAATTTACCGTTTACCATGATAAGTGTGCGCTAAAAGTTTGCACCGATTCTTGTTTGTTTGGTGCTTGGGCAGCTGCTTTTACCAATGAGGCACATACTGTTTTAGATATTGGCAGTGGCAGCGGATTATTAAGCCTCATATTAGCTCAACAAACTCATGCTGAAATCACAGGAGTTGAGCTGGATGAAAGTTCATTTCTACAGGCACTGGAAAACGTGAAACATTCACCCTGGCCGGAAAAAATTAAAATGATTCATGCGGATTGCAGAAGCTATTTTCCATCAGAAAAATTTGATTTTATCATTTGCAACCCGCCTTTTTATGAGCAAATGCTGTCATCTGAAAAAAATAACGAGAAACAAGCCAAACATGATGCTACCTTATTGCTGAGTGATTTAATCTCAATCTTCAACAGATTACTTTCTCCTAAAGGCAAGCTGGCTATTTTATTTCCCTATTACAGAAAAGAAGAATTGCTGAAAGCAATGAGTATGAATGGCTATTATTTACATGCAGGTTTGGATATCCGTCCTGCGCCACAGAAAGACAATTTCCGGTTTGCCGCAATTTTTAATCGTACTAAATCTGTTGATTCAACAGAAATTGCTATTACTATAAAGGACGAACTGCAATATTATACACCTGAATTCAAAGCCTTGTTGAAAGATTATTATCTCTACCTCTGAAAAATAAAAATCATAGATTATCTTCGCCAAAAAATCAGAAAAATGAAAGTATTGATATTAATGGGCTCATCGAGTGATGAAACGGTTATGCAGGAAAGCGTAAACTATTTGAATTGGTTTGGTATAGCAAACGAAATGCATGTTGCCTCAGCTCATCGCGATCCGCATAAAGTAGTTGAACTGACGAGTACTGCTCAGGAAAACGGATTTGCTTGCATTATTGCAGCTGCAGGCATGGCGGCAGCTTTGCCAGGCGTGGTGGCAGCACATACCTCACTTCCTGTGATTGGTGTGCCTTTGGAAGGTGGTTTGCCCGGTGGTATAGATGCACTTTATTCCATTGTGCAAATGCCGGCGGGACTACCGGTAGCTACTGTGGCTGTGGGCAAAACAGGTGCAAGAAATGCCGCAGTGCTGGCGGCAAGAATTATTGCACTGCAAGATAAAAATACAGCTAGTAAATTAGAAGAATTTAAAGCAAAAGGGTATAAGCT
>CAZPBT010000082.1:0-11990 GCA_964584555.1 uncultured Chitinophagales bacterium | reverse complement strand
CCTATTCCGAGACTTTCACGCCGGAAGACCTAAATGAAGAACAAAAAATGATAATTGATACCACAGTATCTTTTATTGATACGGAAGTATTACCCGTTTATGACAGAATCGAGAAACAAGAACCGGGTTTAACGGAATCACTTTTAGAAAAAGCCGGAGAATTGGGCTTATTAGGCTTGGCAATCCCCGAAGAATATGGCGGTATGGGCAAAGATTTTAATACCAATTCTTTGTTAGTGGAGTACATGGCAAAATCTCGTTCGTTTTCTCTTTCTTTAGGTGCGCATATAGGCATTGGCACCTTACCTATTGTATATTTTGGCAATGAAGCACAAAAAGCACATTACTTGCCTAAGTTAGCAAGCGGAGAATTAAAAGCCTGTTATTGTTTGACAGAACCGGGCTCAGGATCGGATGCATTAGGGGCAAAAACTACAGCTATATTAAATCCGGAAGGAACACATTATACAGTAAACGGTCAAAAAATGTGGATTACCAACTCGGGTTTTGCAGATGTATTTATCGTGTTTGTTCAAGTGGGCGGCGATAAATTTTCTGGCTTAATTATGGAAAAAGGAATGGAAGGATTGAGCCTTGGAGCCGAAGAAAAGAAAATGGGTATCAAAGGTTCTTCTACCCGTCAGGTATTTTTTGAAAACGTGAAAGTTCCCGTTGAAAATCTATTGGGCGAAATCGGCAAAGGACATCTAATTGCGTTTAACATCTTGAATGTAGGACGATATAAATTGGCTGCCGGAGTTTTAGGTGCATCTAAAATGGTCATTGAGCAATCTGCCCAATATGCAGTAGAGCGTCAGCAATTCAAAAAACCAATTGCCACTTTTGGTGCTATACAATACAAACTGGCAGAAATGACAACTCGTACTTACGCATTGCAAAGTGCGGTTTACAGGGCAGCTGATGCTATTGACAATAAAGAAAAAGAATTGATGGCAGAAGGAAAATCCGTGCAAGAAGCAATTATGAAAGCTGCAGAAGAATATGCTATTGAGTGTTCTATTCTTAAATTTTTCGGTTCTGAAGTTCTTAACTATTGTGTTGATGAAAATGTTCAAATTCATGGCGGAATGGGCTACTCGGAAGAATTGGGTGCTGCTCCTGCATACAGAGATGCACGTATCAATCGAATTTTTGAAGGCACAAACGAAATCAACAGATTACTTACTGTAGATATGCTGATGAAGCGAGCGATGTCAGGTAAAATAGATTTGATGACACCGGGCATGGCAATTCAGAAAGAACTGATGAGTGTACCTGATTTTAGTGCTGAAGAATCAGGTGATGTATTAGCAGCTGAATTTAAAGCAATTAAAAACCTGAAAAAAGCAGTATTGCTTGTTGCAGGTGGAGCTGCACAAAAATTAATGGCTAAGCTAAAAGATGAACAAGAAATTTTGATGAATGCTGCTGATATGATGGCTGAGCTTTATGTTATAGAATCGACAGCATTGCGCACACAAAAACTGATTGCTGATCGAGGCGAAGCAGCTTGTGCTTTGCAAATTGACATGACAAAAGTTTATACCTCTGATGCTCTGGAAAGAGTATATGTATATGGCAAACACGCATTACAATCTTTTGCAGATGGTGACGAACTGCGTATCATGTTAATGGGCTTAAAACGATTTACAAAATATGAACTAGTCAATACAAAAGATGCCAGAAGACGAATAGCGGCAAAAGTATTGGAAGAAGGAAAATATTGCTTTTAATTTGCAAGTTTGATTTATAGAAAAGAGGCTGTAGTATCAGCCTCTTTTTTTTTAATTACTTTTGATAAATTTCAAAAAACCGGGTTTCTCCTTGTTTTGAAGTATGTTCTTTTACATATCGTATTATACGATAATCATTACCCTGATCAGTTAAAGGAATAAGCGTATCAGCGAGTTGTGCAGTTTGGTATTTAGCTATATAATAGTAAGTAGAAGTATCCTTAAAATCTAAAGCTGAAGCTACTTTATATAAAATTTGCTCATTTGGAATTTCAGTCTTATTTGGCCATTCTGTTTTTATTTTAGAAAGATGTGATAAAGCTATCTGAAGCGCTGTAAAATCCGGTAAAAAGACTGCTTTGTCAGCTTGTTGTTTTTTGATTTTTGCAATTTCTTTTATTAAGTCATACGTGTTTTTGTTGGTATAAATTCCTGAAGTGCCTTCAGTAAGTTCACCAAGTTGAAAAGTCAATTCAGAGCTGGCATTATCCCGATAAATAAAATGCAATCTGACATAAATAAATATACTGGCTATCAAAATCAGGGCTATGTAATTGGAAAGATGCATGCTTTTGGCATCTGTCGTCATATTAAAAACAAGTGCAACAAATGTCCAATATCCACCCAGAAAAAGTGCCGGAGTATTATACCCTATCGAGATAGAAACACACCACATGATAGCTAATGTACATATAGCAAGTCGTATAATTATACCTGAATAAATCGCATAATGATATGTCCCGCTCATTTCTTCGTTTTCAAAATAAACTTTATCCGGTTCCATAGAATAAAGAGGTATTTTGATGTTGATTAAAGCAATCAATATTTCCGCGGTAAGCAAACCACTGTAAAAAAACAACACCTTTCCGTGATAATGAAATCGAACTAATAAAAAACACAGGAGCAGCAGTTGAAAAAACCAGTAGCTGTGAAAAAATTTAAACCTTCTGACAATTATTACTGCTGTTACTCCCAACCAAAAATAAAGATTGAAAAAGGAGGACTTAAACCCAATATCCACTATTTCTGTATGCCCCGTAAGCTGTATTTTCAAATCTGTTGCACCTCCTTTCAAATAAAGTAAAATAACATAAACCAATAAAGGCAAAAAGGACAGCAACACGGTGATTCGCTTATTCCAAAACAAAATAAAAGCTACGGGAATCATAACAATAAAGCCTTGTTTGCAAAGTACGCTGAACCCGATAAGCAGTGCTCCAATCAAATTCAGTACCAAAGGTTTTTTTTGCAATAAAAACAGTCCTGCAACTGCAAAAAGAAGTCCGTCTATCGTATGTAGCACAGCAACTGGAAAATAGTGCACATTAAACACCAAACACATGAACATGAGTATGTACTGAAATGCTGCATTTTGGAATACGCCAAGATATTGTTGCACAAACCGCACCCATAAAAATGCAATCAAAACTTGCTCGAACCAAAATACATATCGAGAAACTAAAAACATGTATTTTTTAGAAATCAGTAATTCGGGGATATGCAAATAAGCATATCCCAAAGGTCGCAGGGATGAAAAATCTATATGCGGAATTTGTCCGTGTAAAATTCTGTTGGATGACGAAAGCACAAAGCCTTCATCTGTGGGGTTGAATCCATATTTAGAAAATAAAAAATGACAGCATAAACTCAAGCCGAAAATAAATGCGATATCGAGTGCTGTTTGTTTTTTCATTTAGCGGATGCGGTTGAAAAAAGCTCGTTTAATTTCGTATCCAAAGTTGCACCGTGTAAATTTTTGGCAATGATTTTTCCATTTTTATCCAACAAAAATACAGCCGGGATGGATGCAACTTTATACTTATTTACGGCAATTCCATTCCATTTTTGAAAATCACAACCATGATACTGCCATTTTAATTTATCTACTTTGATGGCATTCATCCAGCGTTCTTTCATTTCATCCAATGATACTGAAAATATTTCCAATCCCTGAAAATGATATTTTTCAAAAATCTGCACCAAATGTGGATTGTTCTGTCGACATGGCTGACACCAGCTTGCCCAAAAATCCAACAATACATATTTTCCTTTCAAGTCTTTAAGTTGTATGGTATCACCTTGTGGATTTTGCAAAACTATATTCGGAGCCATCTCGCCCACTGGCAATCCTTCTTCTTGTTTAGCCAAAAGTTGTTTTTCATATTGTTGCACTTCAGCATACCACAAATTGATTTGCTGCGAATTGGGTGCTGATTCATGAAGGTTTTTTACTTGTTCTATAATAAATGGAATTTCTTCTTCTTTAAATGGCTCCAGTAATTGCAGGGCAAAACAAGCAACATCCGCATTGTCTTCTTTTTTAATGAAGTTGTGTAAATAATCTATGTATGCCGATTTTTTATTTTTCAAAATACCCAACATCGAATCTTTTTGTTTTAGTCCCGCTCGTTCATACACATTGGTTGCACTGTCTATTTGCACCAGATTCTGATAATTTGTTTTTAACAATTGTGCTATAGTTTGCGAAGCTTTATTTCCATCTATGGTATAATTGTTCAATTGATTGAAATCTGCTGTAATGCTTAGTTTTTGTTTTTTATCCAAATAAATAAACAAACTATTATCCGGGTTATCGCCAATTCGCAAACGATAAATTCCTTTTTCACTGTAGTTTTTAAGATGAAAAGTACTACCGGAAATAGTTGCCGTATCTATTGTCAAGGCAGGTGTTTGAAAAATATCTTCCAGATAAACTTTTTCACCATTTGCATGTTGAATTTTTCCGTCAATTTGATAGCCGTTGAAATATTTGCATGAAGGAATAACCAACAAAAAAAAACAGATACTTATAATATTCGAAATTTTTTTCATGATTTTTATTGACTTAATATGGCTTCTAATATTTGTGTAATTTGTTTCGGCTCAGCTTTTCCCTTTGATAGTTTCATCACATTGCCCACAAAGAGATTTATCGTTCCCTTTTTTCCTTTTTTATATTCTGCTACTTTATCGGGCATGCTTTCCAATACTTGTGTAGCCCAGAGCGTAAGCTCATCCTTATCTGATGACTGCATCAAGTTTAATGATTCAGCAGCTTGCAAGGCTGTTTGATTGGTGTTTTCCAATAAGTGATAAAAAATGGTTTTTGCTCCTGTTGAATTTATCTTATTTTCATCCGAAAGCATAATAATTTCTGCTAATTGATCCGGACGGAGTTTTAAGTCAGTAATCTTTAAATGATTATCATTCAGATAAGATTTTATCTCGCCGTTGAGCCAGTTAGAAACCGCTTTATAATTTGAAGAATGCCTTATCATATCCAGAAAGAAATAGGCAGTATCTCTGTCTTCAGTCAGCATAACCGCATCTTGTTCAGATAAATGATATGCTTGTGTAAACTGCAAAAACAAAGCATTGGGCAACAGCGGCATGGTTGATTTCAACTGTTCCAGCTTTTCATTTGAAATTAAGACTGGCGGTAAATCAGGTTCCGGAAAATAGCGATAATCGTGTGCATTTTCTTTACTGCGCAAAACAAAACTAGAACCATCTTCGGCATGAAAACTTCGGGTTTCCTGCACTACTTCTCCCCCATTTTCTACCAAATCAATTTGGCGTTTTATTTCATTTTCAATAGCCTTTTTTACGTGGCGTATAGAATTCATGTTCTTTACTTCTACCCGTGTATGGAGTATACTTTCTCCTTTAAGTCTGATAGAAATATTGGCATCACAACGCAAAGAGCCTTCTTCCATATTGCCGTCGCAAATATCAATATAGCGTACTATTTTTCGTATTTCATGCAAATAAGCATAAGCCTCGTCGGGAGTATGCATATCCGGCTCTGATACGATTTCCAAAAGTGGCACACCGGCACGGTTTAAATCTATAAGAGAAAAGTCTGCATCCAACTCATGGTTATTTTTGCCGGCATCTTCTTCCATGTGTGCATGATGCAATCTTATTTTTTTCTTTACTCCCGCATCGTTTATTTCTACATATCCTCCTACACAAATAGGATTTTTATCTTGCGAAATCTGATAGCCTTTGGGTAAATCGGCATAGAAATAATTTTTTCGGGCAAAAAAAGTCTGTTGTGAAATTTCACTATGACAAGCCAAGCCGAATTTTATTGCTTTATCTACCACCTCTTTATTTAGTTTAGGCAAGACACCCGGCATTCCTAATGTTATTGGGCTGATATGCGTATTGGGTAAAGCACCGAACGCAGTTTCATCTGCAGCAAATATTTTAGTTAGTGTATTTAATTGTGCATGTACTTCCAAGCCGATAACGGCTTCATATTTTCCATAATCTGACATGAAACAAAGATAATCATAAGTCCACAAAACCAGCTATCAAAAAATGACGCATGCTGAATATTTCATAGTGTAGCTGACTTCTTTTTCATATTTTTAACCTGCACTATTTTAAAAAAAAATGCAAATTAAAGACAAACTTATTATTGATAGTATTCGCAATTTTGAGCAACATCCGTCCTTTCAAATATTGTATGATTTTGAAGATGATTTGGCCAATGCGCTAAATACTGGAATTAACTGTATCAAGCAAAACAAGTATAAAATAGGTAAAGTTTTATATAAAAGTTTACCTTTCAATAATTATTCAATAAAAAATGATGCTTATTTTCATTTTTCCATTTTGATGACCCCTGATTATCATCGGTTATATCTCAACAAACATCAGACGATACCCTATGTTATAGATTACTGGAAAAAGCATGATGATATTTTTGAACGCTACTTTGTTCATTTCCCTTTGGTGTATATTTCAGGATTGGAGGTGTTTGAATATTTAGTAGCTAAAAAAACAAAAGTGAACATCAAGCACCTCCCACTTTCCGTGTCTGACAAGTACTTGGATAATTTTAGTAAAGAGATCTCTCTAAAGAAATATGATATCATTAATGTTGGCAGAAAAAACAAGCAATTAGATGAGTATCTGAAAATGTATTTATCAAAATACCCGGATACTGATTATGTGTACCGGGAATTTGAACAAGGGGAAAATATTTACTTTTCGACCAAAAGTGGGCGCATAGGCAAGCTGGAACACAGAGAAGATTTGCTCCATATCTTATCTCAAGCTAAAATTGCATTATTGTCGTCTCCCGGATTAGATGGTGGCGAAGTTCGTACAGGTGGGTTTAATCCGGTTACGCCCAGAGTATTTGAAGCGGCATTAGGCAAGTGTTTTATGACAGGCAGATATCTTAAAAATAATGAATTTCATGCTTTTGGTTTAAATGAATTAGTTTATTTACCCGATACTTATCAGCAATTTGAAGACTATATAAATGAAAAGAAAACGATTACTTTTGATAAATCGACTGAATACCAAACATTTTTACAAAACAATCTCAATTCCTTACGTATCGAGCAGATTATGCAAGACCTGACTAAGCTGTAAACCCAAACTTCATAAATTAACACATTTTAAGCTTTTGTCGGAACTATAAGAATAAAGTAGATGTTTTAACTGTATTAAAATCTACTTAAAAATGAAAAAACAAGACTTAAGTGTTATAGGAGTGGCTATGTTTGCCTTATTCTATTTGATAAACCCGACTGCGGGAATTTTTGAACTCATCCCGGATAATATTCCGCTAATTGGAAATCTGGATGAAGCCGCTGCGGTATTTGTGCTAATTTCTGCACTGAAATATTTTGGTTTTGAATTGCCAAATATTTTCAAAAAAGAAGTAAAACAAGACAGCACAAACAAACCAACTATCATTATTGATAAGAAATAGTGTTTGTAATTTGCCTGTTATAAATTTTGGTTAGTGCCGCCGCAAGGCGGCATTGTCATTTAAAATATTAGGATTAGCCTTTTTCAGGAAAAGTACCTAAATGAATGCCGAAACTTTTGCTTTTTCTTTCTTTGAAAAAATGGTGTAGTGCAAAAGTAGATGAAGTAAAGGCCATTTCTTTCCATGGAATCTCTTCTTCTGTCATTAACATAGATGCAATACTCTCCTCTCCGTTTCTGATAATACCGTCTGTTAGTGCTGCTAAAAAATGAATATATACTTGATTGGCTTGCGGCAAATTATAAACCACATAAGGCTGAATAATTTTAGCTTCTGCACCGGCTTCTTCCCAAACTTCGCGCAATGCTCCGGCTTCTGCTTGTTCATTATCTTCTAAAAATCCTGCCGGTATATTCCAAAAACCCAAACGCGGCTCTATGGCGCGCTTGCACAACAGCACTTTATCTTCCCAATAGCAGAGTGCTCCAACAATTATTTTAGGATTTGTATAGTGAATAGTTTGGCAATGTATGCAAACTATTCTATCGCGGCCTTCTACGAATTTTACGACTACTTCTTTTCCACAATTACTGCAATATTTGTAATGAGCTTGCATACGATAAAGATAGTCATATTTTGGTGCTGTGCTAATTTCAATTATTTTTGAATACAATCCTCAAGTATGCTTACAGTAAACTGTCAACTATTAACATTCGGTTCTGACCTTCAAAAGGAATCCATAGAATTGCGCTATGAAATTTTACGCAAACCTTTAGGTTTACACTATACTCCCGAACAACTGGCAGCAGAAGCCGATCAAATGCATTTTGCTGCAATTTCTGATAATAAGGTTATCGGCATTTTGCTTATTGAAAGAATAAGTGATACTGAATGCAAAATGCGCCAGGTAGCCATAGCCAATGAGTTTCAAAACAAAGGAATTGGTAAAAAACTGGTGCAGTTTGCAGAACAGGCATTGCAAAAAATGGCAATTAATTCAATCATCCTGCATGCCAGAGATACTGCAATTCCCTTTTATTTGGGCTTAAATTACAGCATTATATCAGATACATTTTATGAAGTGGGCATCCCGCACAAAAAAATGTCAAAAAAAATTCAACTTTTCTCTTGACAATTCGATAAAGTTTAGCTAACTTTAAATTGTAATTTAAATATCACGAGATACTAAGTTACAAAACCCTTTTTAGAAACATAATAAAATAACCCTCATGAAACCCAAATTCATTGCATTGGCATTTGTCGTGCTTTTCATTTCAAAAATCTTTGCCAAAGATGAAGCTTACTATCCGGCTTTGATGTACAATTATTTCCCTAAAAATCTTGCTGAAAAAAACTGGCATGCCGTTGTTTATGGCAAAGTAATTAAAGTTGAAAATTTTTCAAAAACAGATGTAGAAGAAGCCTCACAAAAACTGACTATTAAAATGGATACAATTTTAATGGATAAAGGTTTCGATGATGAGCAGCTTAATGATTACAGCTATTTAATTATGCATGGTTTTCAAAATATGCAAGCCGGTGATAAAGTACTGCTTTTTCTGGTGGATTATGATGAAGATTATTCCATGCCGAATCAGTATTACCTGAAAGTGCAAAATAAACAAGACATCGCTTATCAGACTATGCTTTCGTATATCAGCAATTATTACAAAACCAAACAAGTACATAATGCCTATTTGATGAACAATACTTTGCTCACTACTTTATTATCTACTCCGTTTAATTATGAAAACCAGTATTACTCCTATAATTCTACCAAAAAATAAACTTTCATAGCTATTTGTTTTCTGCCGGCGTATTTTTACGTCGGCTATTTTTTTGTTCAGTCTAATTTGATGTATTTTTGTAAAAAAAGAAGTATGTCTGTATTCTCCATTATCAAACAACGCAGAAGCATCGATCCGGATGATTTTAATGGTCAGCTGGTTGATAAACACATCATAGATGAAATGCTGGAAAGTGCCAATTGGGCACCCACACACGGTTTGACAGAACCCTGGAGGTTTGTAGTTATCACTCAGGAATTTTTGTCAGAATTTGGTCTTTTTCATGCTGAATTATTTAAACAAAAAACTGCACCCGAACATTTTTTGGAGAAAAAATATAACAAAATAAAAAACAGAAGTGCCTCATGTTCACACGTGATTATTTGTGTCAACAAAAGAGGCAATAAATCAAATATACCAGAGCTCGAAGAACTCGCCGCTACCAGTTGTGCGATTGAGAATATGTTGTTAGTAGCTACTGCTCATCATGTTGGTACATTTTGGAGTACAGGCGGAATGACTTATGATCCTGATTTTAAAAAATATTTCGGATTTGATGAGCAGGACCAAGTGATGGGGATTTTATACATTGGACATTATGATATTCCACAACCTACAGGCATTCGCTTAACTGAATGGCAAGACAAAGTGCGATATTATCCCTTTAAATAAGAGGAAAAATGTATCTTTGCACCCGAATTGCAATTTTGCTTTCATATTAATATTTAAACAAAATAAATAAGTAAAACATGGGTTTACAATGTGGTATCGTGGGTTTGCCAAACGTAGGAAAATCGACACTATTTAATGCGGTTTCTAATAATGCCAAAGCACAGGCCAGTAATTATCGCTTTTGTACGATAGAGCCTAATGTAGGCTTGGTAGATGTTCCTGATCCGCGATTAAATAAACTGGCAGAACTGGTGAATCCCAATCGCATTGTACCTACTACCATTGAGTTTGTCGATATTGCAGGATTGGTAAAAGGCGCCAGCAAAGGTGAAGGCTTGGGCAACAAATTTTTAGCCAATATACGTGAAGTGGATGCCATCATCCATGTCATTCGTTGTTTTGAAGACGATAATATTTTGCGTGAAGAAGGAGCTATCAACCCGATAAATGATAAAGATATCATAGATACAGAATTGCAGTTGAAGGATTTGGAAAGTGTAGAAAAAAAGATAGCCAAAATTGAAAAACAAGCCCGAGTAGGCGGCGATGCAAAAGCTAAACATGAGCTGGAGGTTTTATTGCGGTGCAAAGCTTGCTTAGATAACGGAAAAAATGTGCGCTCACTTAACTTACCCAAAGAAGAAAAACCATTTATTGCAGATATTTGTTTGTTGACAGATAAGCCGGTTTTGTATGTGGCTAATGTGGATGAAACCTCTATTTTAACTGGAAATGCTTATTCCAAAGCGTTAGAGGCTGTGGGTAAAGAAGAAAATGCAGAAGTCATTGTTTTAAATAACAGTGTGGAAGCCCAGCTTTCTGAAATGGCTGAAGATGACAGAACATTGTTTCAGTCAGAATATGGATTGACAGAGCCCGGATTAAATAAATTGATTCGCTCGGCATATAAATTGCTCGATCTTATTACCTATTTCACGGCGGGAGTACAGGAAGTGCGTGCATGGACTATACACGAGGGATGGAAAGCTCCGCAAGCAGCCAGCGTTATTCATACTGATTTTGAAAAAGGTTTTATCAAAGCTGAAGTTATCGCTTACGACGATTTTATCCATTACGGTTCAGAAAGTGCCTGCCGCGATCATGGAAAATTCAAGATAGAAGGCAAAGAATACACCGTAAAAGACGGTGATGTGATGCACTTTAGGTTTAATGTCTAAATTGTGGTGAATGGTGAATGTTGAATGATGAATGTTGAATGTTGAATGATGAATGTTGAATGATTATTTTATCATTATTTGCCAACTAAATAACTGCCAACTGCCTGCTAATTCACTATCGGAATTAATCCTCTCACGCCCATATCCACTACGGAGTCCATAGGAGAGTTTCCATTTAATCCATCTACAGGTTCATATCTGCCATCGCCATTTTTATCTTTCCATTCAAAACTCTTATTGGTAGAAATAGAAACAGTTACAACAACATCTGAGGTTTCATTTCCGGTAATCGTGAAACCTGAATTAGCAAATCTTCCTGTAACCACACATGAGCCCGGTGGCACCGGAGATGTGAAGAAAATAGGATTTGGAACGGTCGTTGCGCCTGCCGGAGATTGAAAATCGAATAAAGGATAATTATAACCGAACGGAAGATTAAATACTTTACATGCACCATAACCTTGTTTTTTATTTCCATTAATAGTCAAGTTCTCTCCTTTTACATTCAATGAGGTAATATAAGTATTGAAACCCACGAATGAAGCCACGTTGGCATCAGCCAAAAATGGTGCACCTCCGTTATAAGCTGCCGTGCGATACTGCACTTTAATATCATAATTTTGATACGCTAAGGAAACCCGCAGCCACTTATAGGTACCCGGTGTTACATCTTTAATTGGTACGGATAAAAATGTTTCATTATTACCTGCAAATACAGATTTGCTAAAATCAATGGCAGCAGCCCCACCCACAGAAGTTTCGGGTGCTTTGTACAGTACATCCCCCAAACCTAACATCGTTAATGAATCGGGTGCCAGTTCTAGATAATGTGCACTCATTTGATTGAAAGTCGGAGAAAGCGCACTGTGTCCAACAGGCAATACAG
>CAZPBT010000081.1:0-12185 GCA_964584555.1 uncultured Chitinophagales bacterium | reverse complement strand
TCGTAATGCAAGAAACCGGCATGTTCCAATTGCTCTATAAGTAGTTTATATTGGCGGATAGCTTTATCATCCTCAGGTGCAATTTTTTTGTGTTGCTGTATATGTCTTTTCAGCATCGTTTTATCTTCTACCGTAAGTGCATAAGCAGAAATATGCGGAATGCCAAAATCCAACAAGCGCTGTATGTTTTTTTTCCAGTGTTCATCACTTAATGTTGGAACGCCGTAAATCAAATCTACTGTCAAATTAGTAAAGCCGAAATCCAGCGCATTTTTAATAGCCGTTTCAGCTTGCAGAGCATGATGCGCACGGTGCATATAGTGCAAATCTTCTTCAAAAAAAGATTGCACCCCGATACTGAGTCTGTTGATTTTGGTTTCAGATTTTAGTTGCTCAAGATAAGCTCTGCTTAAATCATCCGGATTAGCTTCGAGAGTTATTTCCGGATTTTCCGTTATGGAAAAAGTTGCATAAATTTTTTCTAAGATAGCTTGAATAGCTTCAACAGGCAAAATGCTGGGCGTACCGCCACCAAAATAAATGGATTTTATTTGGGTATTATCAGAAAAAAAATGAGCCCGCATTTCTATTTCAGCAAGTATCGCTTTTATCATTTCATTGCGGTGAACAGTAAGCGTAGAAAAATGAAAATTGCAATAGGAACAAGCCTGTTTACAAAAAGGAATATGAATATAAATGCCCGCCACTGGAGGTGTGAAATTATGGATTTTAAATTATAAATTACAGATGATAAAAAACCAGAGACAATAATTAAATTTGTATCCCTATATTTATAATTTATTAAAAATTTGTCGACCAATATAATCATTCAGGTTTTTGAATTTTGTCCGTCTGTAATATGCATTCCAGTAACTTATCATTCTACTTTCTGTTAGTTTTCTATATTTTGGATTTTCAATACAAAATTTCAAGTAATTGTCAACTGTATTTTCATTAATATGTTTATCTGCAATCTCTAAAAGTGCCACAACATATTCTCCTAAAAGTTGAAATATATAAGGAATTATATAGTAATCTTCTGCATTACTAATTAATTTTTCTAATCCTTCTTGTCTGACAAAGCCATTATGATGTCTTAAATAAATACAGTTTAGAATTGTTTGTTGTGTGTTAGTCAAAGTATTATTAAATTGTACACTTGAAATGTCGAAATAAACTCGTCTTGGTATTATTAATTTTTGACCATTCAATAGTATATCTTGTTCTGATATTGAATCAATTTTAAAATTTTTATCTAACAAAAATGCTGATACTATTTCAACATCTTGCTTTAAATTTATTGGAAATGCAAGTAGTAGTTTTTGTCTGTTTACCTCTAATATTTTAGTTGAAATTCTCATTAAGCTTAGTTACATTTTATTTCGATCCTCAATGGAATGTTAGAAAGCAAATTGATATAAATTTAAACTGCTTGCTCGCAAAATTTACTCATTTCATTGATTTTGCCAAAATGAACCACTCCCACAACTGTTTTGCCAAATCAATTTTACGAATTTATTATAAAATCACAAACCTTTTGACATTAAATAACTCACTTAACACAAATGTAAATCATAGTAATAGCCAGTGATCATAAAAATGTTGACTAATTCATGCCATTACCAGAAAAGTATATTCTTTTAAAGATAATAATCTATCAATCTTCTGTCAAATGATTGATATTGATTAACAATAAGCTTACAAACTTCAAGAATTGCTCTTAGATACTTTCTCAATTTCTGTTAAATTGATTTTTTGTGAACTGCATAAAAAAATCATCACACAAATACTAGTATTTTAATTGAATTTAATTACCTTTGCACCTCATTTAAAAATCCGAATGACTATTTTTAGCCAAAAGGATGTAAAACTTAAAAACATATTTTAATATGGCAACAAGAATCAGATTACAAAGACATGGCGCTAAGGGCGCTCCTTTTTACAAAATCGTGGTAGCCAACAAGCGTGTAAAAAGAGACGGTAAATTTATCGAATTGTTAGGCACTTACAACCCGACTACTATCCCGGCTTCTATTCAGCTGGATGTAAACAAAGCGGTAGAATGGCTGCAAAACGGCGCAGAACCGACACCTACGGCAAAAGCAATTTTGCGTTACAAAGGTGCATTTTTCAAAAAACATTTGTTACGCGGTGTGAAGCTAGGCATCGTTCAGGCAGATGATGTAGAAACGAAATTTGCTGCTTGGGTGGATGCACACGTTAATAAAGTAATGGATCATCAGAAAAAAGCTGCTGATGTAAAACAAGCTAAAATTGATGCCTCTGTAAAAGCTCCGGCTAAAGTAAAAGAACTACCTGTTGAAGAAACTGTTGAAACAGCTGAAAGCACAGAAACAGTAGCTGAGGCTACAGATGCAGTGGAAAACACAGGCGATGCAACTCCTGAAAATGCAGAATAAAATACTGAAAAAGTAAAATAATCCCGACCTTAGTGTCGGGAATTTTTTTTGTATGGAACTTGTAAAAATTGGAAAAATACTAAAGACGCATGGCTTTAAAGGACATGTCAGGATTGCTTTTGATGCCTATTATCAAACGGATTTTGAGCAAGCAATAAAAGCATTATTCATCGACAAATTACCTTATTTCATCATGGCTAAGGACATAAACAGTCCTGGGAATGCCATCGTGCTTTTGGAAGAAATTGACACGAAAGAAAAAGCTCAAAAAATATGCGGTAAAGAAATTTACGTGCGGGAAGAAGAACTGGAAGAAATATTTGATGAAGAACGATATGATGAACTTATCGGTTATATTTTAATCGATAAAAAACTGGGGAAATTGGGTAAAATGGAAGATATTTTTGAAACACCTCAACAACTTCTTGCCCAGGTTACCTATCAGGAAAAAGAAATTCTGATACCATTGAATGAGGATTTTATTATTAAAATAGACACTAAAAAGAAATCCATCAGTTTGCAACTCCCTGATGGATTAATAGACAGTCAATAATTATGCGCAAACTAAAACTGGACGAACTCAACCGCATCAGCAAAGATGCATTTAAGCAAGCCGAGAAGCTGCCAGTAATTGTTGTGCTGGATAATGTGCGAAGCGCCATGAATATCGGTTCTGTTTTTCGTTCAGCAGATGCCTTTCTCATTCATAGTATTTATTTGGTGGGGATTACGGCAACTCCTCCCAACAGAGAGATTTTGAAAACGGCCTTAGGCGCAACGGAAACTGTGGACTGGAAATATTTCCCTACAGCCGAAGCATGTATTAATGAGCTTGACAACTATGAAGTTGATTTGATTGCCGTTGAGCAAAGCGACAATTCAGTTTTTTTACAAGATTTTAGCTGGCAAAAAGACAAAAGTTTTGCTTTGGTTTTTGGCAATGAAGTGGATGGTGTTTCAGATATTTTCATGCAGCATTGTTCTCTCTGCCTTGAAATTCCACAATTGGGTACTAAACATTCTTTTAATATTTCTGTAAGTGCAGGTATCGTATTATGGGAGGCAGCTAAAAATTTAGCTGCTTTTTAGGTTGCGCTATTTCGCATACCTTTTTTATTTATTACAAATAAAACCCTTTATCATCTTTAACTTCAATATCAATTCTAACTCGTATTTTTGCATAAATTTTTTTGATTATGCCAAATAAGATTGCCCCCATCCCAATGCCGCAAAACGAGCCTATTTTAGGTTATATGCCCGGCAGCAAAGAACGTGCGGACTTAAAAGCTGAAATTCACCGCAGAAAACATACGCAATATGATATCCCGATGCTAATCAATGGCAAAGAAATACGCACAGATGAAACTTCAGCTATATTCCCGCCACATGAGCTGTCGCACCAACTTGGACAATATCATAAAGGAAAATTAGAGCATGTGCATTTGGCAATTAATACTGCACTAAAAGCAAGAACAAAATGGGCGGCAATGCATTGGGAAGACAGAGCAGCTATTTTTCTGAAAGCTGCCGATTTGATTTCAGGGCCATACCGTGCGTCTATCAATGCTGCCACTATGCTGGGGCAATCCAAGAATGTTTTTCAGGCAGAAATAGATGCGGCTTGTGAGCTGGCAGATTTTCTCCGTTTTAATGTTCGCTTTGCATCTGAAATATATAGTGAGCAACCCATTTCTGCGCCCGGTATTCGCAATACCATAGAGTATCGTCCGTTAGAAGGATTTATTTATGCCATTACTCCATTTAATTTTACGGCTATAGCCGGAAATCTTTGTGCCTCGCCGGCATTGATGGGCAACGTGGTGGTATGGAAACCTTCGCATTATCAGGTATATTCAGCCTGGACGATTATGGAAATTTTCCGAAAAGCCGGACTTCCGGATGGAGTAATCAATATGATTTACACTGATCCTGTTGAAACAACACATGCTATTTTAACACATCCTGATTTTGCAGGCGTACACTATACCGGCTCAACGGCTGTTTTTAATTCTATTTGGAAAACTATAGGTGAAAATTTAGATACGTATAAAAATTACCCGCGCATAGTTGGAGAAACTGGTGGTAAAGATTTTATTCTGGCGCATCCAAGTGCAGATACTGATGTATTAGCAACTGCCATTCTGCGTGGTGCATTTGAATATCAGGGACAAAAATGTTCAGCATGCTCCAGAGCTTATATTCCAAAATCATTATGGGAAACCACCTGGGAAAAAATGTATGAAGCATTAAAGACATTTAAAATCGGCAAGACGGATGATTTTTCTGTTATCATGGGTGCCGTTATCAGTGCGGATGCCTACAAACGCATCACCAATTATATAGAACAGGCTAAAGAAAATCCGGATAATATCATCATGTTTGGCGGAGAATATGAAAATCAAAAAGGGTATTTCATTCAGCCTACTGTTATCCTTACTAAAGACCCGAAATCTGTTACTATGGTAGAAGAAATTTTTGGACCGGTATTGACAATTTACGTGTATGATGACAAGGAAACCAGACTGGAAGATGTATTAAAACTGGTGGATGAAACATCAGAATATGCGCTGACGGGTGCTATTATTGCACAAGATGTATATGCTATTGAGCAAATGCAAAAAGCCCTGGTGAATAGTGCAGGTAATTTTTACATCAATGATAAATGTACAGGTGCAGTAGTAGGTCAACAGCCATTTGGCGGATCACGTAAGTCAGGCACAAATGACAAAGCAGGCAGCAAATGGAATTTATTGCGCTGGGTAACACCTCGCACGGTAAAAGAGAGCTATACTCCACCCAAATATTATACCTATCCTTACATGTCAGAAGGTTAGTGAGCGGATAGATTCCTATTTTTTATCGTAAAAATGAATTCCTAATTTTATCTAAGTGAATATTGCAATTTTTGGTATCGGTTTGATTGGTGGTTCTGCGGCAATTGATTTGCGCAAGTCAAACCCTGACACCCATTTTATTGGAGTTGGCAAAAGCAAAGTATCCTGCGATAAGGCCTTGGAACTGGGGTTGGTTGATGAAATTTTGCCCCGCAAAGAAGCCATAAAAAAAGCTGATTTAATCATCCTGACTGTTCCGGTAAATGTATTGATAGATGAGCTAAACTTTGTATTGGAAAATATACATGCAGGACAAACTGTTACGGATATGGGTTCTACAAAAGGACATATCATTGATGCCATCAAAGACCATCCCATGCGCAACAGATATGTGGCTTCGCATCCGATGGCAGGTACAGAAAACTCAGGCCCATCAGCTGCGATTCCCAATTTATACAGAAATAAAGTATGTATTATCTGCGACAAGGAAAATTCTGCTGCCGATGCATTAAAATTGGTTGAAAGCATGTATGCCACATTAGGAATGCGCATAAAATATATGGAGGCACATCAGCACGATATGCATGCGGCATACGTATCTCATATTTCTCATATCAGCTCATTTGTTTTAGCAGCTACGGTTCTGGAAAAAGAGAAAGATGAAGAAGCCATACTGGAAATGGCCGGCGGTGGTTTTGAAAGCACTGTACGTTTAGCCAAAAGTTCGCCGGATATGTGGGCACCCATTTTTCATCAAAATAAAAATTACTTACTCGAAGTAATGGATACGTATATCGAAAAGATGTATCATTTCAGAAATCTCATCAACAAAAACAAGTATGAAGAGTTAAAAGCATTTATGGATGAGGCCAATGAAATCAGGAAGATTTTAAAGTAAAAAGTGCTGGTTTACTGAAAGAGATTCAGTTATTTAATCAAACTTAAATTTTGATGTTGCCCAGAAGCTGAGCATCCTTGCCCAGCGAAAAATCAATGGCATTAACAAGATTAAGAATACCGCATTAAAAATGAGTACGTAGGGAAAATTATCCAAACCTACCAGATAAGTGCCGGGAATTATAACGATACCGCAAATAGCACAACTAATGATATAGCTCATATACATAGACAAAAAATGAAATCCGGTTTCGTTTTTCAAATTAAATCCGCAATTGGGACACTCGTCTACCATTTCTGTCAACTTAGAAAGATGGTAAGGATTACTGTCTTTAAACATATTTCCTTCAGAACATTTCGGACATTTACAAAGAACGATTGATTTTAACGAACCCATTTTAATTTTTTTTGCAAAGTTAGTTACTTTTTTATAGTAATGGAATGATACACATCAAAGAAATAAAAAACGAAAGACATTAATAGCCAATGACATCTTTTCTTGTGAAGTAGGCACTATCGTTTATTTTAACTTTTACCGGGATAAACCCGAGTGCTTTTATCTTTACGTAGCCTACGTAATCTACTTTTATGGGCTTACCTACTGCTAATTTTGCACCTTCGGTAAAAAACTTGGAAAGTGTTGGACCTGTTTGCACATTAATAACTAAAGGCAAATCGAATGCAGATTGTTTAAAAATTTTTACTTCACCTATTGACTGCGTAATAGTACCCAGCTTTTTCCCCTCAATAAAAACATCAATCAAAATCTCCTCTATCTTAACTTTTACCTTGTATGGATTGTAGATTACGGCTGTAATGCCCATATCAATCTGTTTGAGTGAAAAGTTTTTGACTGTGAAATTTTTTGTCTGAACGAGATAAGGATCATTTGGTGCATTCGTCTGAATAGTATCCCCTGCTTTGGCAAGCATCGTACTAACCATCAGAAATATCAGAACTGCATATTGTTTCAGTGCTTTTGTATTCATTTATTTTTTCTTTCTTCTTTACGTTGTTCGCGTCTTTCTTTTCGTGCTTCTCTTTTTTCTTCGCGTTTTTCTATTCGCTCTTCTTTAGCTGTTTTATATTCATATGATTCAGCATATTTTACATCGCTGCTTTCCTCTTTAGCACCGTCTGTTACATTCAGTTTACCAAGCAACTGTACTGCATAAATTGCTGCAGGTTCATTTCCGGTATCTAGAATTTTTCCGCTAACATATTTATAAGAAAATGGCACGGAAAACTCTGTATTAGCATCTATTTTTCTTTTATTTTTTATAACAATAGTGCCGATATCTTTACCATCTACACTAAAATTCAGTACCATATCATCCATTATAAAAGTTGCAGTTTTTGAGTTATTTCTAAACACCGCAATACCATTCAGCGTAGCATTTTCTTTTTTGAGATTGCCCAAATCCACATCAGTAATCTTTACAAATTCAATGGCGTGTTGTTCCTGTTTACAAGCATTCAGCATAAAAATGCTAATGCAAGTCAATGTTGCAATTTTTAAATACGTGTACATGTTTTTTTCCTGAAAAATAAATAATCAAAAGTGATACCAAAAATTTTTAATACAATTTTAGATTTACCAACTGCCGCTGCTACCTCCTCCACTGAATCCGCCACCACCAAAACCGCCAAAGTCACCACCTCCGCTGCTGCCTCCCCAACTACCGCCGGATGACCAGCCACCGCCTCCACCGCCCCATGTCCAGCCACCGCCCGACATCGTATAGCCTCTTTTAGAACTTTTAGACATAAGATAAAACAATATCAAAATGATTAAAATTACCATGATAACAAACAAGACCGGTGGAAATTCTCCTGAACCGTCTTTTTCAGATTCATCATAATGAAAAGAACCGGTCATCAATTGAAATAATCTGTCGGTTGCATCATCTAATCCTTTGAAATAATTGCTTTGCTTGAATGCGGGGGCTAGAATTTCTTCACGAATGCGTTTTGTGGCCAAATCAGTAACATACGGTTCTAGCCCGGTGCCTACCTCAATTCTCATCAGTCGATCATCTTTGGCGACTAAAATAAGTATGCCATTGTCTTTATCTTTTTGACCTATCCCCCATTTTCTGGCCAGCTGAATTGCATAATCTTCAATAGGATATCCGTCAAGTGTTTTTAGTGTAACAATTACAATTTGCGAAGAGGTAGAGTCATTATAACGGACTAATTTATCTTCTAAGTTTTGAACATTAGTACTACTCATCAAGCCCGCATAATCATTCACCAAGCGAGGTGGAACAGGAGGTTCGGGTATCCCGTCCTTATCCAGCACCTGAGCATTTACCAGCGTGGTAAACGTTAATAAGAAGAGTATGAAAAGTTTATTCAAATGATATTTCATCGCTTAATTCGTTGTGATCCAAAAGGTGAATATCCGGAAAATACTTTTTCTGAATCTGTCCTATTTTTTCTATACAGTCAATAATACCGTTGCAATAATTTCCTTCAGTAAAACTATCATGGAGCTTACCGGCTAAATTATTCCAAAAAGAAGCATGTACTTTTTTGTTGAGCGCTTCATCTCCAATCACAGCAAACTTTTTGTCTTCTGTGGCCACATAAATAAGCACGGCATTCCGAAAGATAGTTTTTTGCATATTTAAATGTGTGAAAAGCTCAACTGCACGATCATACGCTGCGTTATCGCATCGACTATCAATATGCACCCGAATCTCACCGGAAGTATCCATCTCTGCCTTACGAATGGCCGAGACAATCAAATCTTTTTCGTTCGTTTTCAGAAAATCATTTGCTGATGCCATTTCAAAAAATCAGAATTGAACTTTTGGTGCTTTTTCCGTTCCCGGATCTGATTTAAACATGTCTTTAGGTTTAAATTTGAATAAACCTGCTGTGATATTAGTCGGGAATGAACGAGCTTTTGTGTTATACGCTTGTACAGCTTCGTTATAATCTTTTCTGGCAATATTAATACGGTTTTCTGTCCCTTCCAGTTCTGTCATTAAATCAGAATAGGCTTGTGTTGCTTTGAGGTTGGGATAATTTTCTGACACCGCCAACAATCGGGATAATGCACCGCTTAATTGGGATTGTGCTTCCTGAAATTTCTGTATATTATCAGCGTTCACATCATCAGCTTTTATCTGAATGGAAGTAGCTTTGGATCGTGCTTCCATTACAGAGGTTAGCACATCCTTTTCAAATTTGGCTTCTCCTTTCACAGTCTCTACCAAATTGCCAATCAAATCAGATCTGCGCTGATAAGCAGCTTCAACATCGCCCCAAGCTTTCTTTACAGATTCATCTAATGATACCAGTGAATTGTAGCCACAGCTTGAGAATAGCAGTGATGAACATGCCACTAAAAATAAAACCAATTGTTTTTTCATACGGTAATTTTAAATTTAAAGATAGTATTTACTCCGCATAAATACACTTTTTAATTCGATTTAGTTCCCCAAAACGTATTTGGTGTAATTTGTACACAATTTTTCAATGATTTATTAATATACTCCAATCGCAAGGGCAAATCAATAAAGGTATTTTTAACTATGGCTTTTATTCAGGAAATTGAATTAATAAAATCAAAAATCGGGCAATACCAAAAGGAAGGGAAAATCATGTTTGCAGGCTCATCCTTTCAAACACATTCTATACCGATGTTACATATTTTGTCGGAGATTGATAACCGTATTCCCGTTTATTTTCTGAATACCGGATATTTATTTCCTGAGACTATTGCCTACCGGGATGAAATTGCCTCAAAATTTAAGCTAAATGTTATTGATCTAAAGTCATCGACACCCAGAAACATGCAAAAAGACAGCAATGGTCGTTTGTTTTTCACATCTGATCCTGATTTCTGTTGCCATTTAAATAAGATTCAACCCTTAGAACCAATATTACAACAATTTGATGTTTGGATTAACGGTGTCAGAGCCGACCAAAATGCCAACCGTGCACAAATGAAAGAAGAACAGCAAACGCCACACCGAGCTATGCGCTATCATCCCATGCTGTCTTGGACAAAAAAAATGATATGGGATTATATCCGGGAATTTCAAATCCCGCATCATCCCTTAGATAAGGATGGTTATGTGAGTATTGGCTGCGAGCCTTGTACCAGAAAAATTGATATTTCACAGATGGGCGATGAGCGCATGGCGCGTTGGTTTGGATTAAATAAAACCGAGTGCGGGTTGCATACAGAACTGGTGAAATAGTGTTGATAGTTGACAGACCACAGACCACTGCACATAATATTTCTATACTGCATATTGCCAACTGCATACTATATACTTCATTGATTTCACTCATAACAATATCTTTATAAAGGAAGCTGAAAAATTTGTTTTATCTTCATTCGGCAATGAAATTGAGTTTTTTATGATTTACCACAACGAAAAATCTGTCTTGTTTTTCAATGGAGAATTTAAACTGGTAACAGATTTTAAAATCAGCCCATTCAATCAGACCTTACATTATGGATATGGTGTGTTTGAAGGTATCAGAGCCTATAATACCCAATCGGGACCTCATTTATTCAAAGTAAAAAGACATTTTGAGCGCTTATTACATTCGGCAGAAAAAATTAATATCCGTATGCCTTATACCGTTCAGGAAATGATAAACTACGCTTACGAATTAATAGAGCGCAGCGGGTTGAAAGAAGCCTATATCCGACCATTGGTTTTTATGGACAAAAACATGACCTTACTGCCTCATGATGCAGAAAAACCGAATGTGCTGATGACTTGCTGGAAATGGAATCGCTACTATCATTCCAATCACCTAAAAGTATTGGTATCCTCCTGGCGAAGACCTCATCCACGAACTATGCCGGTAGACACTAAAGTTACCGGAAACTACATCAATTCCATTTTAGCATCAGGTGAGGCCAAACAAAAAGGATATGATGATGCGTTGCTGCTGGATGTAGAAGGTTATATTGCCTCGGGACCGGGTGCTTCATTTTTTATGGAAAAAAACGGTCAGTTAATTGTACCGCCACTTGTCAATATTTTTCCGGGCATCACCAGAGATACACTAATTGATATTGCCAAACAAATGGGCATTGATGTAATAGAAAGACATTTTGGCGTAGAAGATGCCTTACAGGCTGATGGTGCATTTTACACAGGAACTGCTACTGAAGTAGCCGGTATTGAAAGTATAAACGGGCATAAATTAAGATTGCCTTGGGAAGACACCATAGGACACTTGTTGCACAATCGTTATAAGCGCATAGTATCTGGTAAAGACACGAATTTTTTAGAGTATTTTTAAGCTATGTTTATTGTATTTGAAGGTATTGACGGCAGCGGCAAAAGTACGCAGGCAAAATTGCTTGCAGCTCGTTTAACAGCAGCCGGATATAAAGTTTATCTCACTTTTGAGCCTACAGATTCTGAAATAGGCAAGCTAATACGAAAGATTTTTAGTGGAGAGCGGCCTGCCGACGAACATGTGATTGCAGCTTTATTTGCTGCCGACAGGTTAGACCATATTTTAAATACCACAAATGGCATAAAAAAGAAGCTGGAAGAAGGTTATATCGTCATTTGCGATCGTTATTATTTATCCAGCTATGCCTATCACAGTGTACATGTAGATATGGATTGGGTAATTCAGCTCAATTCGGTGAGTGCACAGCAACTTAAGCCCGATTTTTGTTTTTTTATTGATGTGGATGTAGAAACCAGTATGCAACGTATTGCTGACAACCGTACAACTATCGAACCTTATGAAACAAGTGATAATCTTAGGAAAGTAAGAGAAAATTATTTCAAGGCCATAGAAAAATCACATAGCAATGAAAATATTATTATTGTAAATGGCAAGCAGGAACTTGGCATAATAACTGACGAAATCTTGAATAATATTGCTTTGGAATTATAAGCTATTTTATTACTCCACATAAAAGTGGATAACCAGACTTTTCAATCCAAAAAGAGCTTCATTTCACAAAGTGCTTTCCTAAAAAATTAATTACCTTTGCACAACTTATTTTTAGTTTATGAATTTACACGAATATCAAGGAAAA
>CAZPBT010000080.1:0-12233 GCA_964584555.1 uncultured Chitinophagales bacterium | reverse complement strand
GGTTGACGGTCTTTTCTTTCTAATAATGAAGGTGATTTATCCTGAACTACTGTTGCAAATTGATTGACTTCGCTAGACATACCCATTGGATTGATAATGGTTAAGCGATTGACATCTTCATAATTTTTTCTACTAAAATTATCTAACCAAATTCTTACCGGGTATTCTGTTCCGTTTTCAGAAAGTTTAGCATCTTCATTGCCCGAAAAAGCTATTCTTGTATTCATTCCTACATAACCCGTGGTTAAACCAAGTCGTTGCATTTTATCTTTATCGGGTACAATTTTGTATTCCGGATTTCCTTCTTGTACACTCAACCGGACATTATCAGCACCGGGTATTTTTTCAATTACAGATTTCAATTTATCTGCTTCTTGCATTACCTCTGCATTGCTGCTACCACTCAAGGTAATTTCTATCGGGGCTGATTTTGGAATTAGCCCTAATGCAGCCATTGAATAATTAATACCTGAATAGTTGAGTTTAAGTTCTTCCCTCAACTCTTTCATAAATGCTTCCGTAGTTACATTTCCTCTTTCTTTATTGGGTTTAAGTTGAATAGTATATTCCGTAACATTTGGCGAACCTAAACCCAATGCCCCAATGCCTGTACTGGGGCCTCCTACATTACTAAATAAAGTGCTGACTTCTTTTTTTTGTAAAATGTAATTTTCAATAGTTTGAGAAATACGGTTATTCTCTTGAATAGATATTGTTTTGTCAAATTCCAAAGTCATTCTAAATTTTCCTTGATCGCCTGTAGTCATCAACTCTTTGCCTATAATGCCTTGCTTCATCATTGCTCCTGTTAGTACAAACAAAAGAATAACAAAACCTGAAAAAATCAATTTATGATTAAGTACCCATTCCAATTGCTTGCCATACCATTCAATGAATTTGTCTAATTGGTGTTCAAACCAAATTAAAAAACGATTGAAAAAATTAGTAGGTTGTAAATCTTCTTTTTTACCTAAACGAGAAGCTAACCAAGGTGTAAGCGTAAAGCAAACCAATAAACTGCTCAATGTGGAAGTAATAACGACTACTGAAAATTGTTTGAGCATATCTGCCACAAACACCTGCAAAAAAAGGATAGGTACAAATACCACTACGTCAACCAAAGTAATTGATAGTGCCGAAAATCCAATTTCCATTCTACCTTCCAATGCTGCTGTTGCCTTGTCTTTTCCTTTGTCTAAATGTTTTTGAATATTCTCTAATACTACGGTGGCATCATCAACCAAAATTCCTATGACCAATGACATTGCTAAAAGCGTCATTAAATTCAAGGTGTAATTTAACATCCACATTACCCCAAATGCTGTGATTAGTGAAGTGGGAATAGCTAATAAAACAATCAAAGAATTTCTAAAACTGCGAAGGAACAGCAACATAATTAACGATACCAATATTACAGCTAAAATCAAATCGTGTACTACGCCTTCTACTGCTGCAATGGTATTATCGGTGCTGTCGTCTGAGATTACAAACTTTACATTTTGGTCTTTATGTTTATTTTCAATAGCTGCAAATTGTTCCCTTACTGCTTTTGAAACATCAACGGCATTGCCATCACCTTGTTTTTTCAATAAAAGTCCAATTCCTGTTTTGCCATTGTATCTACTCACCGAACTTATGTCTTTTACGCCATCCGAAACAGTAGCAACATCTTTTACATACACAGGACTGCCGGGTAATGGCATTGCTATTTGTACGTTTTCTATACTCTCTATATTGGTAAACTTTCCCACCAAACGAACCGAACTATTTTCTTTGTCGGTTTGTACTTTACCTGCCGGTAAATCAATACCTGACCGATTAATGGCTTCCACTACTTGTGATAAGGAAACCTTATATGATTTTAGTTTATCTTGATTTACTTTAACCTGTATTTCTCTTTCTTGCCCACCTAATACAGTTATCTCTGCTACGCCTTTTATCTTTTGAATTTGTGGTAAATAATCGTTTTTAAGTTGATTGTAAAATTCAGTTGGTGATTGGTTGCTTGTAGCACTAATGGACATAATGGGCAAATCGTTTGGCGATACTTTGCTCATTACAGGATTTTGAATATCCTTGGGTAAATCCTTTTTTATGTTATCAATATAGCGTTGTGCGTCTTGCATTGTTTTGTCCAAGTTTGTACCATACTTTAAATTGGCAATAACAATAGAAGCATTAGGCAATGATTTTGTAACCAAATATTCTACTCCTTCCAAATTAGAAAGAGCATCTTCAATTTTTCTGGAAACGGCTGTTTCTACTTCTGTAGGTTCTGCACCCGGATAAACTGTTTTAATAACCACTACAGGTTGGCTAAAATCGGGCATTAATTCATAGCTCAAATTTTTGTAGCCAATAATGCCCAACAAGGTTAAAACGCTGAATAGTACAATAATCAGCGAAGGACGTTTGATTGCTATTTCTGTTAAATTCATATTCAATTACGAGTTGTCAATTACGAATTACTTTTTCAATTACGATTCAATTACGAGTTTTCAATTACGAATTACGAGTGAAATTGCATTTCCGTAATTTGTAATTTGTAATTTTCTATTTGTAATTTTCTATTTGTAATTCGTAATTTTTAATTTTTAATTTTATTTTTAATCGTGATTTGTATTTTTCCTAATATTTTACATACTTCTTCTGCATCCGAATGAAGTGAATTGAATACTTCATCTGGAAGATATTGAGTAGCATGAAGTAATTTCAACCAGTAAATTGTTTCCCTTGCTTCTTTGTAAGCAATGGTTAGTTTGTGTAGGAAATCTTTGTCGGAGGCCCCGCCAATAGATTCTTCAATATTAGCACCAATGCTTGTTCCGGAACGCAAGAGTTGTTTAGAAAGAACAAATTCCTTCTTTTCGTTTTGTAAATATTTAAAAGCATCAACAATCTTTATTGCAAATGCAAAACTCTTTTGTTGTATAATATTCTCTTTCATTTCCGTAATTTTCAATTCGTAATTCGTAATTATTAGTCCGTAATTCGTAATTTTTAATTTTTAATTGTCATCACATTTGCTCCATCAAATAAATTGACAAAGCCATTTGTAATTAAAACATCTCCTTGTTGAAGCCCTTCTGATACCACTACTTTATCATTCGTTCTATTTGAAATCGTTATATTTATCAACTTAGCTTTCCCCTCTTTTACTACATACACTTGTGGTTGGTCGGCTGTGCCTGATAATACAGAAGCAAGGATAACGATACCCATTTCATCGCTATTCACATCCATTGACACTTTACCAAACATTCCTGCTTTTATGCTGTTACCCGAAATATTTTGTACCGAAAACTGAACAGGAAAACTATTTCCCATATTTGATTTACTGCCTACCATCGTAACCCTTCCTTGTATTTTATTGTCAGGCAAAGCATCTATCTGAATGGCTTTTGATTGTCCTACTTTGAAAAATGGTAAATCTTTTTCTGAAACATTTATGGTAAAACGCAAAGTGCCGATTTCGGAAAGTTGTAATATGGGTACACCTGGTGCAGCAAAAGAACCTATTTCAGATAACTTGGCAGTAATAACCCCACTGAATGGTGCATAGATACTTGTTTTATTAATTTGCTCTACAATACTTTTGCGTTGTGCTTCGGCAGTTTTAATACCCGATTGATTAAGAATGCCAACTCTTTGATTTTCGGCAGTGCTTAATTGTTGTTGTGCTTTTTCTAATTGTACTCCCTGAATAGCATCGGCTTGAGCCAAAATAGTAAATCGTTTAACATCAGCTTTAAGTGCATCTATTTGAATTTGATTGGCTTTTAGTTGCACATCGTATTCTGCTTTGGCATTGGCAATTTGTACATTTAAGGCATTGAGTTGTTGTTGTAGTAAAGCATTATCTAATTGTACCAATTTTTGACCTTTACTTACATAGGAACCTAAATCACAATACATAGCATTTATTTTGCCTTGCTGCTCTGCACTTAATTTGCTTTCTCTGTTGGGTTCAAATGTTCCTGTAAACACAAAATCACTTCCTATCGGTTGTAGTGTAATTTTTTCGGTAGTTACATTTAGAGCTTGTTCTTTGTTGTACGTATAAACCTTGCTATCTGTTTTTTCTTTATTGCTTTTCAACCTAAAAACTATCAGGGCTACTATCAATAAGGGTATGATAATAAAAAGTGCTTTTTTAATATTTTTGCTGTTAGATTTCATATTCAATTTATTGTTCGTGATTCTTAATTCTTAATTTTTAATTTTTAATTCGTAATTCGTAATTTTTAATTCGTAATTGTAACATTGCCTGTTAATCGTTTAATTTCTATATCTGCTTTTAGATAATCCACAATGGCAGACAGATAAGATTGCTGTGCTTCCCTTACACTATTATCAGCTAATAGCACATCTGTAATGCTTGCCATACCTTGCTTATTTAATAATAGTGTTTGTTGATATATAGATTGAGCTTGTGCTATTTGTAATTGTGTTGTTTGAATCGTTTGTTTGGCTAAAGCCCGTTGCATTACAGCATTATTTACCTGCATTTTATTTTGTTCTGTTAAAATGCCCAATTGCAATTTGCCGTTCATAAGTTCTAACTTTTTTTGATTGATTTTACGAAGTGTTACAGTACCTGCAAATAGTGGATAGGAGAATTGAATGCCTGTAAAACTAACAGGGAAGAACTTTAAAAAATCATTTGGCTTTTTGTTATATCCAAATCCTGTTGTACCATAAGAAGCTACCAATGACAAGCTGGGCAACATCATCCGTTTCGTATTTTTTAGTTCGGTTAATGCTAAACGATTTTGTGCTTTAGCAATGCTAATATCTGTAACATTGGTTGTTGGATATTCCGTTTCCTGTGCAAGGTTAAACTCGGTATTTACTGATATTGGTTTATCTAATGATACACCCATTGTGAATTTTAATGCTGCCAATACTTGTTCTAACTTGTTCTTTATGGTGGTTTGTTGTATTTGTAATTGGGCTTGTTGTAACTCCACTTTACTTACATCTGTCCCTTTAGCCATTTGTTGTTCTTTGAGCAGTTTTATGGTGGAAAGTAGTTTTGAAGTGTTGATTAAATTGCTATCTACAAAAGTTAATTGCTTTGTCAAAATCTGTGCATTGTAATACAAGTTGCACACTTCGGTATAAATCTGCTCCTGTGTTTTCTTGTATTGCAATTGTGAAAGCTCCTCTGCAATGTTTGTAGATTTAATAGCACCCATCAACTGTGGATTATAAATGGGCATAGTGAGTTGGATATTAGCACCTACATTATGTGGTACACCAAACTGTGCTTCTTTAAATTGACCTACCGGTGCATTAGGATTAAACGTTGATAAAGGCATCAACTGGGTTGGCAAATCAAAGAAATACTTGTAGTCGGCATTTACATTGACTTTAGGTATAAGATTAGCCGTTGCTTCTTTGTGTTTTTCTATACTTATTTGCTTATTATTTTCAGCAATTTGCAATGTTTTATTATGGGCTTGTGCCGAATCTAAACATTGTTGCAAACTCCATTCTTGAGCATTAGCTGAAGTGACTGCTATAAAAATTAACAGCAGGGCTAAATATAGTTTGTGAATGTTTACTAACATACTGGTATAAAAAATTTTATTTAAACAAAAGCAATTGACTGTCTTGAATCCCTTTTACCCAATGTTTTACATTTGGTTCTATATGGTAAAAATCACCTGCTTTTAAGGTGTACTTTTCCCTCTTTTCATTTTCAAAAATTACTTCACCGCTTACACAAATAAGCAAGGCTTCTGTTTTTGTAGTGTGTTCCGGTAGCAAACCATCCTTCTTTATTTGTAGCGACCTTGTAGTGCCTTCTTTACCTTTAAAGAGTAGATTTACAGACAACGATTTCGTACTATCGTGTAAACTGTTTAATGTCTTAACTGGTGCCATATCATTATTTTTTTGAACTACATTTTGTGCAAAACTTGCAGTGCACATCAATAGAATTGTAAGCAATGAAAAGATTAATTTTTTATTGTTCATTTTTATATGATTGTTTAATTATTAAATAATAAGCAGCATAAGCAGCCAACGAAGTGGACACGACCCTAAATACCATACCCTTTACAGTTTCCATTTTATATAATCCTCCTGCTTGAATATGAAAATAGAGAGCTACTATACCCACAACAAGTAATACCGCATTTATCAATAGTAATGGAAATGCCCATTTTGCATTTTTTATTATACCAACAGCTGAAACTATGTAAGCAATACCTGATACTAAATTTATCCAAACAATAAATGGCACAAAATTTCCTTCTTTCTGCCTAATACCAAATAAATCTAATAAAACAGAACTGGTAAGAAAAACAGTTAAGCCACCAAAAGCTAATAAGAAAATAATCGTTATGATTTTAATGTACTTTTTCATTGTGCTTCTACTACTTTTAATACATTACTCACTAATTTGTTTCCCCTTTTTTGAATATCAAAACTAAAATTGGCTACACGCCATTGATACATTAATAGTCGTACAGAACCCATCAAAATATGAACAATTTCTTCAGCAGAAATTTCCTTTGTAAGTTCTCCATTCTGTTGCCCTTTCTTTGCAAAAGGTTCCATCATTATTTTTCTGCTATTCATTATAGCAATAATTTTATCGTTTATGCGATTACTTTCTTCTAATAAACCGTCCGAGAAAATAGCTACTGCCAAATGTGGGTGCTTTGAAAAGTAGCTAAATTGTGCATTGAACATTGCTTTAAAAGTATCTGCAACCGATTCGGAATGAATCAATACATTAAAAGTAGCAGAGCCAATATGCTGCATCACAAAATCTAACATTGCTACAATTATATCTTCTTTGGATTGGAAATGCCTATATATAGCACTTTCCGAAAAGTTCATTTCTTTTGCAATATTCTTAATCGTTAGCCCACTCACTCCTGAATGAGTAAGTATTTTGGCGGCTGCTTCAATAATTTCTGTTTGTCTTTCAGTTACTTCTGTTGTCATTTTATTAATTGTAAGTGAATAATCACTCACAAAGATAAGTACACTTTTTAAATTGTAAAATAAAATTCAAAAAAAATGATTTGCTGTTTAATCTATCTGGTGAATGCAAACAGGGCTCTTTTTTGGTTTATACATAAGTGCAGCTTGTGTGTCGGTCAGATCTAAATATGTCATTTGTAAAGCTTGACTTGTCATAAAAAAAATTACCAAAACTGCCTATTAAATACTGAACCTGCCATTATGCCAAATGGCTTTAACGGTTGAATTTTTCACATTTAATTCTTTCCGTTATATTATAAATTGTGTCTTGCTGATATGCATAATATACCTTTTGAACTTCGCATTCACAACTGTCTTTTTTCAGATTCAGTACAACAATTCTAGGTCCTAATGGATGATTTCCGCGTCCCCAATTAGTAATTTTAAAACCTTTCTTTCTGAGAATTTGCACAAGAATGACTTTTTCATCTTCATCTTTTGCTACAATTTCTTTTGATGAAGAATCATATAGGTTAGGAAGCTCGATAAAATTGTCATTTGATTTTTCAATTGCAAAATCAACGATTTTCTCATTGAAATCTGTTGTTCCTTTTTTCCTTTTTTCGGTGCAAGAAATAAATAAAAAAAGTAATATTATTATATACTTCATAATAAAATCTTTGATTAAAAGTTGTCCACCCACTCAGTTTCCCGTTTTAAACGAGACAAGTCGTGAAAAAACCTCTGTTTTACGCAAATTCCGTTTTTTAAAGGTAGGTATTTAGTTCATAAATGGCAATAGGGGAAGTATATTTTTTGGAGTATATATCTTGTTGCAAATTTTGATGGGTTTAAATGGCACAAAATGCAATAAAAATAAGCCAAAACGAGCTAAAAACAGCCCTAAAAAGCCTTATTTTTTTAGTTTATCACCTGTACTACTCCATAGTATGCAACAGCAAACTAAAGCCTAAAAACAAATAGTATTTAAAATTACAAATATAATATAATGAATATGAAAAATAAGCCCTAAAAAGGCGAAGTTGCGCACCATTCCGCTCAGGGTAGAAGGGCTGCCGGCGTTGGTGTCAGTTTTTTTATTCATAGAATCTATTTTTTAAAATCATTATTTTATGTCAGATTCTGGGAATCTCATTCGGATTGCCAATTGTTATTCGGTAAAATATGAAGTATCTGTTTGCTTTTAACCAAAAAAGTTTATTTCTCATTACATCATAATTTTTACCAATCACTGGATCGTCAGCAATATTCTTGACAATTTACAAGTAGTATTTCTTAATACTTGTCTGCTTGTTTTTTTTCAGACCGTTGTCAATAGTATAGTTCTAAAATCGTGTCAAGTCTTCACGGCTCGAAAAGTTAATTTATTTTAAGACCCTAAAAAAATGAATTTAACAAATGAACTTAGGGATTGTTAATCCTAATAAATATATGTATCTTATGTGGTAATAATTATTAAGCAAAAACGCACTAGAAGTTGGAATAGTCTTTTTTAAAGAAATTTAATATTTTCATCCATTACAATCTGATTTTATAACAATTGCTAACATTTAACAAGATTTTAACAAACTAATTTTACAATCAAAATAAATTATATGAGCACTTTTTCCAACTGGATTAAAAATTCTTACACCGTTAAGTTCGGTATTATTGGCATTTTGGTATTAATCTTACTCATCCCATCCATGATGATACAGAGTCTCATTGCTGAAAGGCAGGAGAGAAGCAATTCAGTATCTGATGAGATTAGCAGTAAATGGGGTAATTCGCAAACAATTGCCGGTCCGTTTATCAACATACCGTTTAAACAAAAAATAAAAACGACCAATACTGACGGAACAACTACTTTTTCAGAAAGTATAGGAACAATACACATGTTGCCGGAAGTATTAACTATTAATAATAAAGTAAAAACAGAAACTAAGCATCGGGGCATGTACAAATCTGTAGTTTATACGGATAATGCACAACTAAACGGCTCGTTTAATATTAATGATATTGCCAAGTTGAATATTCCTGCAGAAAATATTTTATGGAATCAGGCCTATTTAGCACTATATATTACGGATTTGCGAGGCATTAAATCACAGGTGAAAATAAACTGGAATAACCAGCCTTTAGAAATGAATCCGGGAATAGACAATAACGACATTCAGATTTTTGGCGGCAATAAACAATATCATGTGAATGCCTACTCCAGAGACTATGTAACTACGGATGCCGTTGTTACTGCCAATGCAGCAGGAAATGAAAATTCGAGTGGTTTGAGTGTTCCCATTGATGTTCAAACCCAAAAGCAATTTACTTTTGATTTCAATCTGGATTTGCGCGGCAGTAATGCGTTGCAGTTTATTCCGGTTGGCAAAGAAACAAAAGTCAGTGTAAATTCAGATTATATTTCACCCAGCTTTGATGGTGCATTTGTCACGGATGCGAACAGTGTAACAGAAAAAGGGTTTACATCAAGTTGGAGAATTCTGCATTTGAACAGAAACTACCCGCAGCAATGGACGAATAATGATTATGATATAAATAATTCGGCATTCGGTGTTAATTTTTTAGTGCCTGTTGACCATTATCAAAAAACAATGCGTTCTGCAAAATATGCCGTGATGTTTATTTTCCTTACGTTTTTAATTTTTGTTTTTTCAGAGATTTTAAACGGCTACAAGATACATCCAGTACAATATTTGTTAATCGGGCTAGCATTAGTTATATTTTATACCTTGTTATTGTCCATATCTGAACAATTAGGATTTACATGGGCTTATGTTATTTCCAGTATAGCAATTATTTGTTTAATCAGTCTATACTCGATGACCATCTTTAAAGAAAATAAGCTCGTAGCCGTTTTATGTGGCATTCTGATTATTTTATATGGCTTCTTATTCGTGATATTGCGTTCAGAAGATTATGCCTTATTATTGGGAAGTATCGGTTTGTTTACTGTGTTGGCAGTAGTCATGTACCTGTCCAGAAAAGTAAAATGGTATGGCGAAGGAAACGAGCAATTGGGATAATTAAGCAATTAAACTAAAAAACGAAATGTACTTGTTGCATTTCGTTTTTTTTATTGAAAATTTGGAACGAAATACAATTCCTCACAAATGTGTAAATTTGCAGCGCTTTATTAATTTTATTAGTAAAACAGCTTTCTCTTTTTTATGAAAAATCAACGTGTCATAGTCGGTTTATCGGGTGGAGTAGATTCCAGTGTAGCAGCCTATTTATTGTTGCAGCAAGGCTATGAAGTGATTGGTTTGTTTATGAAAAACTGGCACGATGGCAGTGTTACCATTCAAGGTGAATGCCCGTGGGTGGACGATAGCAATGATGCTTTATTAGTTGCGCAAAAATTGGGTATTCCATTTCAAACCCTGGATCTGAGTGATGAATATAAAAAGCGCATTGTTGATTATATGTTTGCCGAATACGAAGCAGGACGAACGCCCAATCCGGATGTATTGTGCAACAGAGAAATAAAATTTGATATTTTTTTGAAACATGCGCTTACATTAGGCGCAGATTTTGTGGCAACAGGACATTATTGCAGAAAGGCAATTACGAAGGATGCTGAACAACAAATATGCTTTCATTTGTTAGCCGGAAAAGACAGCAATAAAGACCAGAGCTATTTTTTGTGCCAATTAACTCAAGCACAATTAAGTAAAGCATTGTTTCCAATAGGTGAGCTGACAAAACCGGAAGTAAGAGCTATTGCTAAAGAGCAAAACCTGATAACGGCTGAAAAAAAAGATTCTCAGGGATTGTGCTTTATCGGCAAAGTAAAACTGCCCGATTTCTTGCAACAACAATTGCAACCTAAAAGGGGAGATGTCATATTAATTCCGGATAAACAGGCAACCATTTATCCAACAGCAATTGACAATTGTACACAGGAGCTATTAGAAACCTATACGAGAGGTAATCATTTTTCAGCTAGTGACGGTAAAAAAATAGGCAACCATAACGGTGCACATTATTATACCATAGGACAAAGAAAAGGGATAGGTATAGGAGGATATGAGTTGCCGCTTTTTGTTGTGCAAACCGATACCGAAAACAATTTGCTCTTTTTGGGTGAAGGCGAACAGCATTATGCCCTCAACCGCAAAGGCTTATTTATTGAAATCCAAGACATCCATTGGATACGGCCAGATTTGGCTTTGGAAAATGGGCAACAAGCAAGCTATACAGCCAGAATACGCTACCGACAAGCACTGGAAAAATGCTGTTTATACAAGACCGAAGAAGGTATGTATATCATTTTTGAAAACCTGCAAAAAGGCATAGCCCCCGGTCAGTTTTGTGCCTGGTACGATGGCGAAGAGCTGGTGGGCAGTGGGGTGATTGCGAGATAAGACTAATGAATTTAAATCTTACGCCTGCTCTCCGGTTCTTGGCGGTTGAAATGCATTGTACTTTTGCTTAAGTTCATCGTCGTAGCGGTCAGCATAGTTACCTACTCTGGTAATCTGTGCATAAATTTCATTTTCGTCAAGACTGTCCACTTCGCGCAAGGTTTTTAACCACACCCAATTATTATACAGGGTGAAAGCAACATTGAATAATTGATCATTGATTTGTAGCAGTTCTTCATACAAAGCTGGTTTGTTGCTCACGTTGACAATATCCATCACCGGACTCATCACCTGAAAATAAGCACGACCTTCTTTTTCGATGTGCCATACATCAATCCATACGGCTGCCGAACCTCGGTTTAATGAATATTGTCCTTCTTTTTCGCCTTTGCAGGTACTTGGGTCTATTCCTAATTTGCGGATGGAATTTTCTACCATCTGAATGGTTTTTTGTAAGTCTGACATAGTATAATATTTTTAGAAAGTTATTAAAATTACGGCAAAAAATAAAATCATTCTTCCAATTCCAAATTCAGCTTTGCATTTTTCAACTCACTCAGGCTATGCAAATCTTTTGCATGTTTAGCAACAATTAAGCCCTTTTCATAAATATTTAATGCTTTTTTAATCTCACCGTTTTTCTCATATAATTTACCAAGATGTAAATAAGTCCCTACGTAATTTGGGTTTGTAATGATTAGTTTTTCAAGTAGTTGTATGGCTTTGTTCAAGTTATTATTGAATTCGTATTCTTTAGCAAGTGCAAAGTTTACAAAACTATCTGTTGGATTTTCTTCATACAGAGCCAATAACTTTTCTAACCTAATCGAATGCATGCATTGAATTTATGAAAATGAACTAAATTAGTATCAAAAATAAATTTAAAGGTATGAAATTTACATCTTGGAAAAT
>CAZPBT010000079.1:7499-12257 GCA_964584555.1 uncultured Chitinophagales bacterium | reverse complement strand
GTTCGAAAGCACAGATGATACGATTTATGATTTGATTGACAAGCTGAAAAAAGATGAACAAGTCCATCACGGAGATTTTGTCATCAGTGTAACCAGTATGCCCATACGTGGAAAAGGCAGAGCCAATACCCTTAAAATCTCTGAAGTTTAAACCAAGATTTAATTTTCATCTTCTTCTTTAGCCTTGTATGTTTTAAATTGCCCCGATACGGAACGCATCAATCCGCCCAGCATCTTTTGAATTTCAATTAAATTATCCTGCACCTCTTTCGTATCGGCATATCCCAAATCATTCGTCAGCAAAAGCAAGTACTGCACTTCTGTCAATTTAGATTGTGCATTTCCGTAATTCTCCACTTTTTCCTGCCTGTTTCTTTTTTGGAATCCTTCTGCGATACAAACTGTAACGGCTGTGGAAGATCGCACAAGCAAATCAGCTAAAGCAGGTGGGGCATTTTGAGGAAAATTTACTGTCAACTTATAAATTTCCAAATTCATGTGGTGGGCTTTTTTCCAAACATTTAAGTCGAGAAAGGATGAAATTTTCTCTTCCATTGAAGCTATTTACTTTCAATATACATAAAAAAATGCATATAAGCAAGTAAATTATTGCCGGGCTCTGAACCAATTCGAGTTTTGCTGTATATTTCCCTCTTCTTCAATAATCATTTCCTGATTGCTGTTTTCCATGAGCCATGCAGATAAAGCAACTGCTAAGATAGCTTCGTCTTCGTCTTTTTTATCGGGATGAAAATAATTTTCTACAAACTTCGTATCAAAATTTCCAGAGATAAATGCCGGATGATTCATGACAAATGTACCGAAAGGCAAAGTTGTTTTTACCTCTTTTATTTTATACTGTTCAATAGCATATTTCATCTTATCGATAGCCGCCATACGGTTGGGGGCATGTACTATCAACTTGGCAATCATGGGATCATAATAAATCGGAATATCCATGCCTTCATCAAAACCGTCATCTACCCGAATACCATCACCATACGGCAATTTATACGTGGACAAAGTGCCTATGTCAGGTAAAAATTTATTTTCCGGGTCTTCAGCATACACTCTCAATTCAATACTGTGTCCGTCTATTGTCAAATCTTCCTGTTTGAATGATATGGGTAATCCTTCTGCAATGCGAATTTGCTCTTTAACCAAATCAATGCCGGTAATCATTTCCGTTACCGGATGCTCCACTTGCAGGCGTGTATTCATCTCCAGAAAATAAAAATCTAAATTTTCATTCACAATAAATTCCACCGTGCCTGCTCCGGTATAGTTGACAGATTGTGCCACTTTCACGGCCGCCTCTCCCATTTGTCTGCGCATTTCAGGCGATACTACTGCGCTCGGAGCTTCTTCCACTACTTTTTGATGCCGGCGCTGCACACTGCATTCACGCTCAAATAAGTAAACGACATTTCCTTGCTTATCGCCCAAAACCTGAATTTCGATATGACGAGGTGAGGTAACAAATTTCTCAATAAACACACTGCCGTCGCCAAATGCCGAAGTAGCCTCAGAAACAGCAAGTTGCATTTGCTCTTCGAGTTCAGCTTCAGCATATACTACCCGCATGCCTTTTCCGCCTCCGCCAGCGGATGCTTTTATCAGTACCGGAAAACCAATCTGCAAGGCTATTTTTTTTGCCTCCTCAGCAGTATTAACGGAGTGATCGACACCGGGTACCATGGGTACGTTAAATTTGGAAACGGCTTGTTTGGCTGCCAGCTTATTGCCCATGGTTTCAATAGCAAATGGTGTGGGACCGATAAAGGTGATGCCGTTGTCTTCACATGCTTTGGAGAAAGCGGCATTTTCGCTCAGAAAGCCATAGCCGGGATGCACACCATCCACATTTAACAGTTTGCATACTTCAATTATTTTGTCCATACGCAAATAAGATTCTTTAGATGCTGCCGGACCAATACAAACAGCTTCGTCGGCAAAACGCACATGCGGGGCATTTCTATCTGCTTCAGAAAATACGGCAACGGTGGCAATGCCCATTTGCTTGCAAGTGCGCATGATGCGCAAGGCTATTTCACCTCTGTTGGCTACCAAAATCTTTTTCATACACCGGAATTGAAGTGCAAAAATACAATGTGGAAATGAGAATAATGTAATATGTAGAGTTTTATTGCTTATAAAAAACTAAAGACAAAAATAAATAAAAACACGTTGTGCACTTTAAACCACATAGAAGCATAGCATTATTAATCATAAATATTTTTTTTACAAAACAGTTTAGATAGTCTAGCAAAACATAGTATCGCCTAAGGCGATTCCTATATTTTTCTATTCTTACCTCTATTTTTGCATTGTATGTAATGTTAACCTTTAAAAAACCTATGCATCTATATGGTAAAAATTATAAATCAAACCGAACAAGAGGCTATATGATATATATTTAGTTTAATTTAAAGCAATAAGCATTTTTTTAAAAAACAACATATCAAGATTCTGAAAAAAATAAATTTTTATTATAAAAATTCATTTTTCCTATTGACAAGTTGAATAGTATAGATTATCTTTACATAAAGAATAATTAAAATGACAACCCTCAAACAAAACACATTGATATATATATATATATATCAATAGAACAAAATCATTATTATCCTTTATAATGCTTATGTTTGCCTGTAGCATGACCTCAAGTGCACAAACCAGTCAAGACTCTGTTGATGCAGAATTGTATTTCAAAACATTAAATTATGACAGTCTGTTTTATTCCATGAGTTTATGGTCTTCTACGAGAGACTTGGATTATAATAACTCATCCAAACAGAATGCAAGAGGAGGTTGCTTTACATCAGGGTATGGTTCGTGCAAGGCTACAGGTGCATGTGGAACTGCAAAAATATATGGCTATTGTAATATTTCTGACAATCCGATAAGTGTGTGCGATGCATTTGGAAATATTGTAAGCAAAAGAGGGGTTTATGGTACAGATATCCGTAATCAATATTATGTTTATCTGCCTTCTAATGTAAATTACAATTCTCCTGTTGTAGTATTAATACATGGAGGGGGTTGGTTTTCGGGTCCCAATCCGAATACTACAGTTGGATTTCCATTTAAATTTGCACCAGAAAGTGTGGACAGCAATTATGTAAGAGATTTGTTGAATGATGGCTATGTAGTGGTTTCCATGATTTACCGTTTATCAAAATTGGGTACTAAGCTGGCAGACTGGACGGCAAACCCTGTAACCTGGCAGGACCAGATTAATGATATAGATGCTGCAATAACACACATACGTACCAATTTTCCGACCTGCCTGAATATTGCTGCCAACAGCATACAAGTAGTTGGAGAAAGTGCCGGAGGACATTTAGCATTGATGTGGGCTTATACAAAAGCGGAAATGAGCTATGTAAAATCAGTAGTAGCTATGTATGCCCCAACTAACCTGAACTATTACGGTGATTATCTTAAAAATCTGTATGTAGGTACCGCATGGGAGAATCATACCTGCGGAGGTTTGTTTATGAAAATAAATAATGATAATTCTTCGAGTTCATTATGTCCTCCTACTGAAACATTTTTTCCCCGATATTATGGATGGGATTCCCTAAGCACAAAAGGCGTTTATAATGCATTTCCGTTTAATTGCCATAGTCCTTATATTTCTGCATGCGCAACTTACTTATTGCCGTGGCCACCTCATTGTTCATGTTTCAATTCTGGAGATGCTTTTAAATCTATGAAAGTAGTCTTTTCTTTTAATATGCTCCAATCTGCCGCTAAACAAACCATTACTACTCCACTCACCAATACCACCTTGAGCTTATATAGCCCGAAGGATGCACTAAACAGCTCACGTATTGTGCCCACCTTTATAATGCATGGTGAATCGGATATATTAGTGCCTTATACAAATGCCACAGACGGTATGAGCACAAAACTTTCAACTACAGGCGGACTGATAAATACCATTGTAGATTTGGATATTGATGTACCTACTACTTATACGGGACCGGAAAAACATTTGATAAAAACGTATGATGATGCCAACCACGGCTGGCCTGTGGATGGCAATGCATATAAGACGGATGTAGTGATGTATAAAATAAGACATGAATCGATAACATGGTTAAACGGACATAAATAATACAATATGAAAAAGCTAATTTATTTGATTATTTCCGGTTTGGTTTTGTGCTCGGCATGCAATAAAGATAATACTGAATTAAATCCTTTAAGTGGTAAACTTAGAAAAGTATTTTACTATGATTCTCTTAACGTGCTTAGAGAAACAACAGATTACGTATATGATGCTTCCGATAATTTGTACATGCTTAAATCGAACCTTAAAATTATGCAACTGTATAAAAATGGCGACACCTTGACGCTTATCACTAAAAGTTTAGATACTACAACTTTAGACAGTATAACCCATACAGAATATGCCTATTTAAACAGTAGTGGTTTTATAGGCAAAATTGAATATTCAGACAATACAAACATTCGTCGTTTTGAACGAGAATACCAGACTAATCCGGCAGGTATATTGCAGAATGTTCTCTTTGAACCCAGTGGCAACTCCTCCAAACTTTTTGATTTTATCTATTCCAACGGAAATTATATCCGGTATAAACTCGACATTAGTTTCACTATGCCTTTCCCTCCATATACTGAAATGAAAGATACGGTCATTTTCAATTATACTTATACGAACCTCTCTGCTGATTTATTCTTTGCACCTATATCTACAAATGCATTCGACAATACCTTTAACTATTTCGG
>CAZPBT010000079.1:0-7399 GCA_964584555.1 uncultured Chitinophagales bacterium | reverse complement strand
TGTAATAACCTTCGGAGAGCTTGCTGATGGTAACCCCTTTCGCTTTACCGGATGAGGAATGTATAAACGTGATATCGCCATTTGTATTTTCTAAGACAATTCCGACATGCCCGCCAACACGAGTGCTTGCATCTGTGCCGGTAAACAAAATAACATCTCCTTTTTGGGCATTTTCTTTGGCTATTGTTGTACCAAAGTTCATATAATCTTTGGAAGTACGTGGCACTTTATACTTAAAATTAGTCATGACATAATAGACAAATCCGCTGCAATCAAATCCGCCGTTTTTCGGATTTGCAGAGCCATATATATACGACATCCCCAATTGCTTTTGAGCTAATGCAACAATGTTATCAACTTTTGAATCGGAAATGGCAACCGAAGTATTCTGTTCATTAGCATCTAATATATCGATTGGAACGACCTTTCTTTTTACAGAATCGCGTGCACCATGATATGTTGTAGTCGCAGGAAGTGTTTTTACTTTTTTTTTCTTAGCTAAAGCCGAATCCGGAAATAAAAGCAACAGCAAGAGCAAACAAGATAAAACCGTATGCTTTCTATTCTTGTATTTTATTTGATTCAACTTTTCCATAGCCGTTAAAATTAATGTATTTTTGCGTAATGAGCATTCATGAAGAACGAAACGGTTATGAATTAAGCACTGATAAATCACAGTTGGACACAGACCGTATTCATCATTATCTCTCTCAAGAATCTTATTGGGCAAAAGGCATACCAAAATTTATCGTTACAAAAAGCATTCAGCATTCCTGGTGTGTGGGCATCTATAAAAACAAAGAACAAATTGCATTTGCCAGAGTTGTAACAGACTATGCTACTTTTGCTTATATCTGCGATGTGTATGTAGAGGAAGCTCACCGAGGCAAAGGTTTGTCAAAATGGATGATGGAAGTTATTATGCATTACCGTGAGCTGCATCAGATACGAAGATGGACATTAGCCACACGCGATGCGCATGGATTATACAAGCAATTCGGTTTCCGCGAGCCGGATAAAGCGTGTAATAATTTAGAAATCCGCAAAGACGATTTTTACCTGAATATGTAAGTATGTTGCCTGCCATTTACCATTTAATAAAAAAAGAAATACAACTAGAGTGGCGGCAACGCACAGCATTGGGGACTATTCTGGTCTATATTCTGGGCAGCACTTTTTTAATTTATTTAGTATTTGAAGGCACGACGAATAACAAAACCTGGGTGGCATTGTTTTGGGTAATCAGTTTGTTTACGGCTATCAATACGCTATCGCGCTCTTTCCAAAAAGAAGCCAATGAGCAATTTTATTACTGGCGAAATTTAGTGAAACCCGTGTCGCTTATTTTGGCTAAAATTATTTACAACAGTATATTGGTTACCGTTTTAAGTGTTTTAATTTTTGGGGTGATGTTGCTGTTTTTTAATCAAAAAATAGAAAACAAATCACTTTTTCTGCCCTTAATTATATGCGGTTCCATCGGGTATTCAAATTTATTTACGTTATTGTCAGCCATTACAGCGCGTACCAATAATGCCGTGCTGTTAGCCATTTTAGGTTTTCCCATTATTTTGCCTCTTTTACTTTTAATCATAAAACTAACGGGCTTAATCGATTTTTCTACCACAGATAATGACATATATCTCAACTTCGGCATTATCCTTTTATTGGATTTTATAACACTTTTACTATCAATAATTTTGTTTCCGTATCTTTGGAAAGATTAATTACATGTATGAAAGAAAACTGGTGGAAATATTTAGGCGGATTGCTGATACTTTATACGATTATATTCGGATTGCTTAATCCGCTTCCCAACTTAAATATCTTAGACGAATCCATACGCAATTTATTTTATCACGTACCCATGTGGTTTTCGATGATGGGCATGTTGTTCGTATCGCTTATTTACTCTATTAAATATTTAAACGCAGGCAATATTCAAGATGACATTAAGGCCATTTCTTGCGCACAAGTTGGCTTTCTGATGGGCTTATTGGGTATTACTACGGGGTCTATATGGGCGCGTGTAACGTGGGGGGCATGGTGGGTTTTTTCGGAAGTAAAACTGAACGGTGCCGCTGCCGGATTATTAGTTTATGCCGCTTATTTCATCTTGCGCGGTTCATTTGACGATGAAGAAAAGAAAGCGCGCTACAGTGCCGTTTATTCCATTTTTGCCTTCGTGATGTTTATGGTATTGATTAATGTCATTCCACGCATCACAGATTCTTCATTGCATCCGGGCAATGGTGGCAATCCGGGTTTTAACAGCTACGATTTGGACAATGGATTGCGAATGGTCTTTTATCCTGCGGTTATCGGTTGGTTGTTGTTTTCCGGATGGATGGCGCAGTTACTGATACGCATTAAAAAGCTTTACCGCAAAATACATAAGTTGGATCTTTGAATTCAATAATTTAATTTTTGACATCATAGAAATCTTCTGATGAATGGAACGACATAGAGCAGTATCCGATTCCATTTTGTTCTTTTTCTAATACTATTTGAATCGTAAGGATTTTTCTGATTTCTTTTTTTAATCTGTATGCTTTGTTGCAGTCTGCTTTGTATATGTATATGAATTTGCTGTGCAAAACGAACATCCTCTACTATTGCTATTACCTCTGAATTCATGCGGTAACTGATATTATCAAAATTATAACTCCCTACAATAGCAATACTATCATCAATCAAAAATAATTTATCATGCAGCATTTTCTCTCCATTATATTCAAAAACCTTTATGTTGTTTTTCAGATATTTTCGGAAATCATTTTTGTAAGCCGCTGCTATTATTTTAGCATCACTTATCTGAGCCGAGTTAGTCAACAATACGATTTCTACATTTCTATGTGCGGCCTTTTTCAGCACTTTCATAAAACGGAAAGGAGGTATTAAGTAGGGACTTGCTATTTCAATACTCTTTTTAGCAGATTTTAATTTTAGCAAAATAGAGTTGGCAATTGTCTTGCTTTTTGGCCACTTACTGTAATCATCATGCACAAAAACAGCATTACTAACCATGGTATAGTTCATATTTAGCGAAGTATCTGTTTTAAGATTAAATTCTACTATATTTTTTTCAATCTGTTGCAGCAATTTATTATAATGCAGAGTGTCGGAATTCTTTTTCCTGACAGAACTGGCATATTTTGAATTATAAAGATGCTGAAAATACTGCTGTGCCGTCGCACCTGCACTACCTTTTATCACCGTTTCTACATCCACCAATTCTGTCGGAGCCTGTTGATTCGGATAATATTTATTATTTAAGTTTCTCCCGCCTAAAACCACATAAAACGAATCGACAACGAGCAGTTTATCATGCAGCCACGAAAAATTTTTGTACGTTTTACGAACTCTAAAGCTATTGTAGTATTTAATTTCAACGCCATTCTCTTTGAAAATCTTTACTAATTGTTCAGTTATTTTTGAACGACTGTGTTCAATAATAATTTTCACACGGACACCTTCTCTGGCTTTAAGACATGCTAAAGCAGCAAACTTTAGTCCTACCTCATCTTCATTAATTGCATAATAAGAAAAGAAAACACTTTGTTTTGCTTCTTGTATCAATTGCAATTTATACGCTAATGCATCCGACTCATTGGATAACAACAAAATACTATCCTGAGCTGAAGAAAACAGCACAAAAAATACCAAATTCAAAAACAATACACACTTCATCATACCAAATAAAAGAACCTAAATTTAAAAAAAAAGCTGTCTCTAATCACATTAAAGACAGCCTTTGATATAGTTCAGATTTTATTACATCTTGAACAAATCCGTATATTGATTAGTATGTCCGGATTTATCTGTTTTTTGTAAAGGCGCATCCAAATCTACAACATTGGCTGAGGTACTGTTAATCAGTAAATCTTTGTCTTTGCCCAGCAATAAAGAAACGCCTTCTTTCTCCCATTTTTCCAGCATTTTCAATCCTTCTTCTTCAAACACACCATTTTGCAAATCTACTGAATCCATGAAGTTGGTGGACAGATCCATGAAGCGTTCCATCTCCCCTATTTTCATACTTACATCATCCGTGATGGCTTCCATTGCCTGATCAAACATGTAGCGTTTGTCGTTATTGCCACTCAGGATATTCATGGCAGATTTCATGGCAGAATGAGAAGTGCGTATAGCTTCGCGTTCTTGTTTTTTTACCTGCACCTGGTCAATCACATCTTCCAGTAATATCTCAGAGCTGTCATACATTTTGCCCAACACTCTGTACAGAATTTCCATTTTTTTGTACAAATCTTCCAGGCGCAAATTGGAATCTTGAAGGCGACCTGCCTTACGGGTTTTCAAAATCATCAATCCTTCTTTTTCGCTTTTTTTAGCTTGCGATGCCATCGTCAGATTGCTTTGTATATCGCGTTGATTTTGGTCGATAATATCTTTGAGTTTGCGCATTTGTGCTCTGAGCAATCCGATTTGTTTATCCATTTTAGACAAGTTGGATTTCAGTTCATCAATATATGTTTCCAGTATGCCGATAGGGTCAATCTGAACGAAAATACCCGTTATCCAACGCATGATGGATTTGTAAATATAGAAGACCAAATTGCGCACTTTAGGATCTAAAATCATATAAATAAGTGCGCCCAAAACCATTAAAATTCCGGCTAAAGCCAAGGTATTGGTAGCAAGTGCCAAGAGGATAGGCATTAATTTGAATAAGCCGTAACCTAAAGCTGCCAGTGCGCCTACGATGAATAAGAGTCCTGTTTTGCCTTCCGGTTTTTTCCAAAACGATTTCGGATCTACGGGTGGAGTTGGAGTTGACATAATGAAATTTTAGATTTTAAATTTAGTTTATGGCCTATATTATTACTAATTACTTTTTACTTATCACTAAATCCTTTAGTTAATATGCTGATTTATTTTTTCTACATCTGCTTTAATATCAGAAGCAATTTTTTGATAAGATGCTTCAAAATTGGCAGAAGTAGCTTGAATTTTTTGAGTAGCTTGAATGATATGCGACTGTATCTCGTTCATTTTTTGTTGCAAGGCTGAAATTTCATCTGTGAGCTTACGTATCATCTCCGACTTTTCGTTGATTTGATTTTTAGCTTGTTCAATTTCTGATTCCTTGCCTTTGATATTAGCTGCAACTTGTGCATCTACAGCTTGTGTAAATTTTTCTTTTTCTTTGTCTAATACTTTAATATAAAAATTGGCAGAGTCTATCAGTTTTTGTTTGGTAAGGCCCATCGTTGCCGCAGTGGCGTATGCCGATTTGAAAGCAGTAGGTTCGTCCAGCATCCCTAACAAGGTCTTCAGTGATTGTTTGTATTCAAAATAATCAAAACCCTGAACATTGTTTTCCGACATAGCTTTAAACAAGGTTTCTATTATTGAATTATCTGCTTGTCCGCCAGTGGTATTTGTTACCACCTGCTGACTTGTTGAATCATTCGTTGTTTGTTGATTAGTTGTGTTATCTGTTGTTTCCGTTTTATTCGTTTCGTCCGTTACGATAAACAACGATTTCAGCTTATTCAAATCAATTCCCATGTCATTCGTTTTCACAAAAATAGCATTTACAATACATTAAATGCAAAAATGGCTAAAAAAGTTCCGAAATAGTAAGAATCGAAGAAAGCAGAGAGTAGTAGGCAGTTGGCAGAACGCAGTTGGTAAAGTATGAAATGTGAAAAGCGAGCATAAAACTATTAAACATAAATACCAGACTGTTCGTTAATTTTTTGCTCTTTAACAAACAAAACCTGACGGCTAAAGTAAAAAAGGATTTTCGGGGCGCTTCGCGTCCCGAAAATCCCGCATAATCCAAAAATCAGTGATTCGCCAATACTTCCATTTGCAATTGTTCCGGCAATAAAGCATAATGAGAAAGTTTCATATTTACAGATGCTCTTCCACTTGCAATTGTACGCAAATCAGATATATAGCCAAAAACAGTACTTAACGGAATAAAAGCATTTATAAGTTTATGAATTCTTTTATCAGAAATGGATTGTACTACCCCCCTTCGTTTACTAATATCTGAAATAATTGCGCCTGTATATTCTTCAACCGTCATAATTTCAACAAGCATAATCGGCTCCAACAATTTTGGTCGACATTCCAATGCAATAGATTTAAATCCTTTTTGTGCCACAATTTCAAAATCGTATGCATGAGAATCTACACTATGAGCTTCACCGTCAAGTAATACAATGCGCAAATTTTCCATCGGGTATTCACTCAACACCCCATTTTGCATAGCCGCCAAAAATCCTTTTTCTACAGATGGTATAAACTCTTTTGGAACTCCGCCGCCTTTCATTTCATTAATAAATACGAATCCACTTTCAGCTTCATTACTTGGTCCAATCATAAATTCAATTTGAGCAAATTGACCACTGCCGCTATTTTGCTTTTTAAATCGTTCTTTATGTCTTACCGTATTCGTGAATACTTCCTTATAAGCAACTTTTGGTTTGCCTTGTGAAACTTCAAGTCCATACTGTAACTTCAGTTTTTCGATGCTTACTTCAAGGTGAAGTTCTCCCATGCCACTTAACAAAGTCTGACCTGTATTGGTGTCTACCGTTACGGAGAGAGACGGATCTTCATCCGTTAATTTAGCCAAATACATACCAAATAGTTTTACATCCTGTGTTTGTTTCGGTTCAATAGCCACACTAATTACAGGTGGTGGAATCGTTATACTATCCAATAAAACAGATTCATTTAAATTGCATAAGGTATCTCCTGTTCGCACATCTTTTAAGCCTGAAATTGCAACAATATCACCTGCATTTGCATGCTCTACTGCAAAATACTTATCTGCATGAATCTCGAGCAACCTGCTAATTCTTACTTTCTCCCCTGTTCGCTGATTTTTCAAAAAATCACCATTATTAATACTGCCCGTAAACAAACGTATCATGGTAAGTCGGCTTACATAAGGATCATTAATTACTTTAAAAACAAGTGCAGATACAGTATCATTACTGACAGGTTTATGCTCCTCATCAGTAATAGTATATATTCTGTCGTCCGGAGCAGGCAAGTAGCTCACTATGGCATTTAATAAAGATTGTACACCAATATTTTTATAAGCGGCACCGCACAAAACAGGTTGTATTTTACCTGACAATGTTGCTTTTCTCAATACAGCATGAATGTATTTTGCATCTAAATTTGATTCCTCTTTAAGATAATGGTCTAAGAATTCATCATCATGATTTGCTAGAGTTTCTAACAAAGTACTTCTGAAATGCTTAGCCTCATCCACTAATTCAACAGGAATTTCTGTCAGCACATAATTACTCTCCGACCCTTCATTACGCCAAATCCATGCATTAAATTCAATTAAATCTATGATGCCAATAAAATTATCCTCAGCACCGATAGGAATTTGAATGGCTACCGCTTG
>CAZPBT010000078.1:0-12333 GCA_964584555.1 uncultured Chitinophagales bacterium | reverse complement strand
TTACATAAATCTTTTTAGAATTCGGGAATGGAGTGGTGGTGATTGTATTTTGCATGATTTTGTTTTGTTATAAAAAAATATGTTTTATAATGTCGAAATACTTTGATTAACTTATTTGAGACGGATTGATTCAAAAGATAATGTTGTACTGTTTTAGTATGTTAAAATTGTATTCTTATTAATTGACTATATATTTCGCATCTATGCTGTCATATAAGTAAATATTGCTGTCACTTAAGCTATTATTCGATTTCCCTTGCTGTATAATAAATGCACGACATTTTAACGTATCTCCTAATGTAAATGTGCTTTTATTTAGTATTATTTTATAAGCTAACATTTTAGAATTATAACCGGAAGCTAAACATGAATGATGAATATTGGTAGAGTCATATGTTATTTTTAACTGGTTATTTTTCAAAATAATATGATATGAATCTGTACCATAATTGAAATAGAAGTTGTTTAATATAAAATTCAGACTAGTTTCATTTAATGTGCATAATTCCTTGTTGTTATAAAGTAAGGGTATAGAACTAACCTTACGAGTTTTAGTATTTACAATTTTAATTGTATCATAAATTATAAGATTGCTATCAAAAAGTAATTGATTGTTGATTGACTTGTTGTATAGCATTTCTTTTATTTCTTCTTGAGAATATTTATTTATTTCATTACTAGAGATTGTTAGATAATTTGAATTTATTGATTCAGTTTTCTCTTTTGATGATAATACTAGCATCTTTTTATTTTCTGTTCTAAAACAAGAAACTAAAATTAAATTGAGCGACAATATCACACAGTGTTTAATCAATTATATTAAAAATTAAATGTGAAAATATGGACATAATTGTATTGTAATTTCTTTTGTAATTTATCTTTTTAGAATTCGGGATTGGAGTGGTGGTTATTGTATTTTGCATAGATGATTTCTTTACTAAGGTTACGCCACTACGTGGCTTATTGTTGATGTTGTTTTTTCGGTTACTAAGGTTACGCCACTACGTGGCTTTTTGTTGATGTTGTTTTTTCGGTTACTAAGGTTACGCCACTACGTGGCTTTTGTTGATGTTTTTTTTGGTTACAAAGGTTACGCCAATACGTGGCTTTTGTTGATGTTGTTTTTTCGGTTACAAAGGTTACGCCACTACGTGGCTCATTACAATTGTTTGAGTTAATATAATATAACATTTCCACATTTCATACATCAGTATATCGGTATATTTCCACATTTCCAAATTCTCACATTTCCACATTTCTCCCATTTCCACATTTCTCACATCGGTATATCGGTACATTTCCATATTTCCAAATTCTCCCATTTCCACATCATCAAATTAGCTAATTGCAATCTATCCACCCGCCACAGCGCCAATAATGATGATTTTATCCTCCATGTTTAATCTTGTTTCATCCCATTTACTTTGAGGAATTATTTCTTCATTCACCGCCACGGCTATTCCTTTTTTATGCTGCATTTGTAAAAATACTAATGCTTGATACAAAGTTGTATTTTCTTCAAATTCATAATCTTGATTGTTAATACGAATGTTCATCTTACTTTATTTTTTCAGCACAAATGAATTAAGCAGTTGTACAAATTTTTGCAATAAAACTCTGAGGACGTATCGGTGCACTCATTCCCTTCGATGGTATCAGCCACATCAGGTTCTAAGGATATTTCTCAATCCCGAAATACATCAGGATACTCCCAGAGCAAGAGTAAAGGTATAAAAAAATCTGAAGAGATAGCTGGTTAAATTAATTCGTCAACCTGGTCGAATAAATCATGCAGTTTATTTTGTTTTTTATACACTTTCCGCCAAGTATGATATTCCGCCGTGAATTTTTCTTTACTCAAATTTCCTTCCATATAGGCAGCCGTAAAATAATAGATGGGAATCCAGGGGAGGTATCCCGCTCTCATTTTCTGTTGTTTATCTAAGATGAGTAGTTTGTATTTTTTTATAATAGTCAACACCTGTTGCCATTTTTGCTGCATAAACAACGATTCCACATAAACTGTAAAAAACAAATGCCATCTGTACCGGATTATCTCTTTTCCATATACGGCTAGTATGCTTTCTGCAAATTGGGCAGCCTTCTTATATTCTTTTTCTGCTATGAGACATTTTACAAAAAATGATATGAACGAAAACTTATTGTGGTAATTATGGGTTTTATGCATAATGGGCAATGCGCCATTCATTAGTTGCAATGCTTCGGTTATGCGGTGTTGTTTCAGTAAGATGGAAGATAAATTATTCAGGTATAAGAGCTGATCATTTAATGGGATTTTTACCGAAAGACGAGCATAGTACTCTGCTTGCTTGTATGCTTTGTTTCGTATTAAAATGAGAGACCGATTGGCATAAAAATTCAACAAGAATCTTTTTGAGAAAAGCAGTTGTTGTGTTGAAAATAATTTGTCGAAATAAGTATAGTGCTCAAGCAGATTCTTAAAATTATTGTAATTGGAATACATAAAGGTGAGCCTCACCAATGCCATATACCGCAAGTAACCTTCCACCTCTACATCATATATGACATCAATCAAAAAGACTTCCCACTGGTTAGAGTTTTTCAATTTTCCCATATAATGATGCACAATGTCAATACTGGCAGCTGATATTTTATTTCGGGTTGATACACATTTGTTATACCTCTTTTGGTGGGTTCGTATAAAATGTTCAACCTTATTATAGTCATCGTATCGTAGTCGTATAAGCAGATATTGCATAAACTTCTCAATAGTTTCGTGCCATTTGATAAAATTAAATGTATTATACTTGTTATGACTTATTGCAGAAAATATCCATCTTTCCTCATCTACAGAAATACTGTCTGTATAAATCAGCTCTTCAATATGCAGTAAATATTCGTACTTGTAATCGGCATTGTGTTCGAGTAAACGATTTTGCATCCATTTTTTTAAATTAGCATAACGACGTTTATCTATTGCAGCATCAAAGTTTAAGGGGTGCTTTTTCAAAACATATCCTTCAATTTTTTGGATTAAAGCATAATTGAGTTCATCTTTCTTGTCAGCCAGATTGACAAGTAGATGTATTTCATGAGGCAACAAAGCTTCAATATAGGTTGTTAGTTGTTGGAATTTTATTTTCAAAGTCAATACTGATTTTATTATTAAAAATAGCTATAATATACGGTTGTTTACACAGATTTCTAAATAATTTTCATTTTAAGTCAATAGTAAATAAATCATAAACTAAATATTAGATTAAAATTACGCAGGTTAATTTTATAGTATAATTGAAATACATGCAACTATTACAAAACAAAACTGCCATTATCACAGGTGCAGCGAGAGGAATTGGAAGACGAGCGGCAGAAGTATTTGCAGCAAATGGAGCGAACGTAGTCATCTGGGATGTGAATGAAGAAGCAGGAATGAATGCTGAAGAACAAATCAAAGCACAAGGCTTTAAAGCCTATTTTCAAAAAGTGAATACAGTTGATTTAAATGAAGTAATAGCCGCCACAGCACAGGTTTCTGAAAAATTTGGTGCTGTAGATATTTTAATCAATAATGCAGGAATTACCCGCGATGCAACTTTGCAAAAAATGAGTCCCGAACAATGGCAACAGGTTATTGATGTCAACCTGACCGGAGTATTTAATTGTACAAAGGCGGTTTCGCCTTATATGATTCAGCAGCAATCAGGCAGAATCATTAATACATCTTCCGTAGTAGCATTATATGGCAATTTTGGTCAGTCTAATTATGTGGCTACCAAAGCCGGATTGATAGGATTGACAAAAGTATGGGCAAGAGAACTTGGTAAATATAATATAACAGTTAATGCTGTTGCACCCGGATTTATTGCTACGGAAATGATACAATCCGTTCCTGAAAAAGTACTGGACACGATGAAAGATAAAAGCTCATTAAAAAGAATAGGCGAACCCGATGATATCGCTAATGCTTATTTGTTTTTGGCAAGTGATGCAGCGAAATTTATTACCGCACATACATTAAGCGTTGATGGAGGATTGACAATATGAGAAAGGCAGTCATTACAGGAAGTGGTGTATTTGTGCCGGAAAAAATAATTCCGAATAGTTTCTTCAATGAAATACTACATGAAGACGTAGATACCTGGCTGAGAGAAAATGTACACATCTATAACCGCAGATGGTGCAGTGAAAATGAATCTGTAATTGACCTGTGCCGAAATGCCGCTGAACAGGCACTGGATGATGCCGGCATAAAAGCAGAAGAAATTCAATTAATTATTGTAGCCACGGATACGCCCGAATATGTTTCGCCATCAACAGCATCTAAACTTCAATATCAGCTTAATGCAAAAAATGCCGGTGCGTTTGATGTCAATACGGCTTGTGCCGGTTTTGTTACTGCACTTGATATGGCAGCGAAATACATACAGGCAGACCAGCAGTATAAGCACATCTTGGTTGTGGGAGCTTATGCTATGAGTAAGTACTTAAATATCGAAGATAAAAAAACAGCCACTTTATTTGCTGATGGTGCCGGTGCGGTTATTCTATCAGCACAGCATGATACTGACAGCGGATATATTGCAGGAGATTTGATGACACAAGGGCAATATTGCGACTGGATGGGTATTTATGCTGGAGGCACATTTAAGCCACTTTCTCAGGAGGTGTTGGATAAAAAAGAACACTTGTTGCAATTTGTAAAGAAATTCCCAAAAGAACTCAACCCCACCATGTGGACGAGCATGATACAGAAGTTGTGCAAGGAAAATAAGGTTGAAGTAAATGAGGTAAAAGGTTTTTTCATTACACAAATCAACATAAACAGCATTTGGGAAACGATGGACAGACTAGGGGCTGACCGTAAACTTGCTCCAACAGTGATGCATGAGTTCGGATATACGGGCTCAGCTGCAATTCCGATAGCCTTTCATATTGCAAGAAAAAGCGGAAAAGTCAAACAAGGAGATTATGTGGTTTATGTGGGTTCGGGCGGGGGATTATCATTTGCGAGCGTATTATTAAAATTATAGACATGTCCTTATCCACGGCAACATACGGATTACTGATTATCTATGTCATCATCACGCTGACCATAGTAATACGTGGTGCTTTGAAAATAAAAACCATGAGTGATTATGCTGTTGGTAATATTGTTTTCAAACCATGGATGGTTGGCTTGTCTTTAGCAGCCTCCACTACCAGTGCTGCTACTTTTATTATAAATCCTGGTTATATTGCACTTTACGGATGGAGTGCATTTATTTCATTTGCAGTCGTGTTGCCAATTGGGGTATTCCTGTCGCTTTATTTTATGACCAAGCGATTTCGTGAGCATGGCGTTACTATAAAAGCTCTGACGCTCTCTCAATGGATAGGCTCACGCTATAACAGCAAAGCGTATGCAGTTTTCTTTGCCTTCTTATCGCTGTTGTTAATTACTTTCATTGTGTTGATTTGTGTGGGTTTGGCTTCTATATTATCCAAAGCACTTAATTTGGATATAATCTATGTTGCAGTAGGAATTATTGTTTTTGTATTTGGATATATGATGTTTGGTGGTGCCAATTCAATGGTTTATACCAATACCATACAAGCATCCATTAAGTTAATCGTTGCATTCATCATGCTGGGCTCAGGTATTCACTTTTTTAAAAATGGTTTTAATGAAACATTGTCTTCAATAGATACAAATCTGGTATCCGTAGTGAATCCCACCAGTCCCATGTTTAGAGATTTCTTTGAGATATTTATCTGTCAGTTTATAGTGGGTATTGCCATCGTTTGCCAGCCGCATATAATCACCAAATCATTATTGTTGAAAAAAGACGAAGATGTAAATAAATATCTGACAATAGGAATTATCGTGTTAGCAATTTTCTTTAGTGTCGTTTTCACCGGTTTTTATGCTCGTCTCTCATTTCCTGATTTAATGTTAAATGGCACTAAACTAAAAATGGATATGATTATTCCTACCTATGTGGTACAAACATTTAGCGGAAATATCGGCGTGTTTGTAGGCGTTTTTGTTATCCTAGGGTTGATGTCTTCCGGTATTGCCACTCTGGAAGGCTTAATTCAATCTCTATCTACAACAATCAGCTCCGATATTATTAAGCCCTTATTAAATATTGATGAATCGGAAACCAATGGAGATAAAAAATTGTTTTATATTAATAGAATAATTATTGTCTGCTTGGCACTCATTTCTATGTATTTCTCCATCCAGCAAATTCAGCATCCTAAATTAAGTGTTAGCTTATTTGCGCTGGTAGGTGTATATGGTTTTTTTGCAACAGCTTTTGTGCCGATATTATTCGGCATCTTCTCTAAAGAAGCTATACCTGTTTATATTCCATTTAGTGCATCCATTGTTGCATTGCTCACTCATTTTGGTATGTATTACGGAAAAGTGACCAAATATTTGCAAGGCCCCATCGGGAATCCTGCTGTATCTTGTGCAACAGCCTTAGTGCTTTCTTTTCTAACTGGCTTAATCTTATTACAATTGTATAAAAGCAAAAATCAAACTAAATTGCCCGTGTCATGAAAAAATGGATTAAAAATAAAACATATTTGCTGGCAGTCTTTCTTTTTACTGCCTGCATTCCTTCAGGAAGTACAACAGAAGTGTTTGATACGAATTATTCTGTTTCCAAATTATCTTCAGACAATTCTGCCAATACAAGTGCAGTAAGCATTACTGATGATTTTAAAAACTGGCTGAACGCCAATGGTTATGGCAGTTACCATTTTGAATACAATGGTACTTATGGAAATTCTTATGGCGGAAAACAAACGGCATCCACTGCAGTCATCAATCAACCGGTCATATTTATTCATGGAAATGGAGATATAGCTGTTGGAAGCAGTACGATGCAAGCAGGCTGGACAAACTCTATTAACTATTTCAAACAAAAAGGATACACATCCGCAGAGCTGTATGCAGTTTCCTGGGGTTCGGGTAATATTGCTCAGACCGCATTGGAATACCATTCGAAAACGAATGTGATGCGCATCCGTAAATTTATAGAAGCAGTAATAGCCTATACCGGAGCTACAAAAGTAGATATCATCACCCATTCTATGGGAGTAACTTTAACTCGTAAAGCGATTAAAGGAGGTACAGCAAATGATTTATTAGCCGGAGGAAGCTATCAGGTCGGCACGGCTCTTACTTCTAAAGTAGATGCATTTGTCGGAATTGCAGGTGCAAATTACGGACTTACATCATGCTATACTTCTGGGCCAACTACCCCTACTTGCGGGGCAACTAATGGCTTTTATCCGGGTACAGCACCAGGTGGCATTGGACTTTCTGCTTATTTGGCTGATTTGAATGCAAGCACTGGCTATGAAGGTGCTTTCCGTGCTACTATGTGGTCATCGGTGGATGAAATTATCGGATTAGGTTGTTTAGTCTGGGGGCAAATCACTTGTCGAATTCCGGGACAAAACACTGAGAAAAAATATACTGCCGCACCTTACGGACATTATGGACTGAAAGACCAAACTTGTCCGCTACAATATAATTTGGTAAAAAATCATACGTTATAAGATGTTTGACTGGGTTGGAAATTGGGCATTAACTACTCCGAATAAAACGGCACTGAAAGAAGCCGAAACCGGAAGAACGTTGTCCTACTCAGAATGGAATAATCAAGCGAATACTGTAGTTCATTATTTTTCCAGTATTGGTTTAAAAAAAGGTGACCGCATTGCCATTTTAGCAGAAAATTGTTTGGAGTATTTCATCTTGTTTAGTGTGTGTCAAAAAATGGGCACTATTTTAGTCCCATTAAATTACAGACTCACTTCTGCCGAAATCAATTATTTATTGAATAATGCATCACCCGATTTGTTGATAGTAGAAGATAAATTCAGTCAGCTTGCTGCAGCTACCGAATATTACAGCAAATTAAAACATTGCATTTCCTTGACTGTATTTACAGCATACTGTACTCCATCAGAAACGGATTTATCAAAGGTGCAATATCCGGAGGCAGTGTCCATGGATGATTCACTATTTATAATTTATACCAGTGGAACAACAGGACATCCCAAAGGGGCTTTATACACACACAAAATGTTGTTTTGGAACAGTATCAACACCACGCTCCGAATGGATAACACATCAGAAAGCCGATCTTTAGTTTGTATGCCACTGTTTCATACCGGCGGATGGAACGTCATCGGAACGCCTTTTATACATCGTGGAGCTTTTATTTGTGTTCAAAAAACATTTGATCCGGCTTTGACTTTGCAACTTATGCAGGATGAGAAGATTTCCATTTTTATGGCAGTGCCTACCATGCTGAAAATATTAGCAGACCAACCAGATTTTGCAAATGCAGATTTATCATCTGTGGAGTATTTTATGGTTGGCGGTGAGGCATTGCCCATTCCGCTTATTGAATTGTGGGATAAAAAAGGAATTCCTATCCGACAGGGATTTGGTATGACGGAAGCAGGTCCCAGCCTCACCAGTTTGCATCAAAATGACGCCATTCGGAAAATCGGTTCAATAGGCACTCCCAATTTTTATGTACAAATAAAAATTGTAGACGAGAATGGTATGGAAGTTGGTGTAAATGAAACAGGAGAAATGCTTGTTAAAGGAGATATGGTATTGCCGGGCTACTGGAATAATCCAGAAGCTTCTAAAGAGGCGTTCACAGATGGCTGGTTTCATACCGGCGATATTTTATTGAAAGATGAAGAGGGATTTCTGTATGTAAAAGACAGAAAGAAAAACATGTTCATTTCAGGAGGCGAAAATGTTTATCCTGCTGAAATTGAAAAATATATCTATACGCATTCACAAATAGCAGAAGTGGCTGTAGTGGCTATGAAAGACGAACGTTGGGGCGAAGTTGGTCATGCATATGTGGTATTAAAAGAAAATACACCACTTACAGCAGCTGAAATTATTGAATATTGTAAGAAAGGACTTGCAAAATTTAAGATTCCTAAAGCAATTACATTCTTGAATGAATTGCCAAAAAATGCAGCTGGAAAAATTGACAAGAAATTACTAACACGTAATCAATAAACAAATTTATTATTAACACTAAAAAGATCAAAAAAATGAACACAATCTCAAAAAAATTATTCGCAACATTACTTTTTTTTGTTGCAGTTACAGCACTGGTTAGCAGTTGCAAGAAAGATGATGACACGACAACAACCAAAACACCGGAGCAAGTAATTGCAGGAACATGGTTGTCTGAAGGCGCTGACGTTGCACCTATCTTATTAGGAGCTCCGCTAAAAACGAAAAAAATTACAGCTACATTTAATGCTAACAGTACCTATAGCGTTGTAGCTACAGACAGCTCAAATGCAAATACTACTTATGAAGGTACTTTTGATGCAGACACGACCAATGTCTCTGGTATTTACAAAATTACCACTACAACCAGTAAAGTAAACGGTGCTGCTTATGTAATTGAATCAAAAGGTATCTTCAGAATAGATGAAACGGCAACGCCGGATTATATGACCTATGAAGTAGCACAAACGACTCCTGTCATTGCAGGTGTTACTCCTCCAACAGCTCAAGCAGGTTTTGGCAGTACAAGTGGCGGAGCATTCGGAACTCTGAATATTCAGCATTTCAAAAAACAATAATTTATTCAACAGGAAACAGGCTAGCAACTTAGCCTGTTTCTTATTTTTTTGTCCCTTAAAACCTTAAGTTATGCGTTTGAAATATTTAATATTCGGACTGATATTACAGCTGAGTTTTACTTCTTTTGCTCAGGATATGTGGACAGGAAGGAAAACGGATTTTCCGGTTAAAGAAGCAAAAGATTTAAAATTTTACGGCTATTTTATCAATCAGTTTGTTGTTAATAATATCTATGCAACGAATGATTTTCTAAAAGGGCAAACCGTGGGAAGATTATATGGCGGCAATACCACTACATCTTCCGATACGAATCGTTCTATTTATGCAGAACAACGATTTATTCCATTTTTTGAATACCGTCCTTCTCTGTTAAACCGAAAAGTGGCTATCCGTGCGGCTTTTGAAATTGACTGGACATGGGGAGATGTCGCCTACGGTGCAGGCGGTAATTTAGGGGGAGGTTTCTCGGCAGATCAAGTCAACATTCAAACCCAATTGGCTGAATTAGAATTTTCACCCAAACCGAATATCCAGATTAATCTGGGTATGACACGCTTATTCGATACGCCCAAAAATCCTTTTGCTGTGTCTTTTAACAATATGACAAAAACGGGCACACGCATGCATCTTTTTGGCTCAGAAGCTGTAGGCACGTCTATAAATTATGCAGGTGATGACTGGTGTACTAAAGCCGGCTTTTACTGGCTGTATTCCAATAATATTAAAGACCGCGATGATGTTACAGTTTTTGAAGCACAAGGTCAGAAAGATTTTAAAAAGAACTGGTCGTTAGGCGGTTCTTTTTATTATTTGCGAGATCGTTCTCATTCGCTTTCAAAAAATAATATCAATGGCGGAGTATCCATACTTGGTCAGGGGCTACGTGGAAGTCTGGCAGATTATAACGGAACGTATAGTTTTAATGTGGTAGGCTCAGAAGTCAAAGGTGACTTCTTCTGGCTGAGTACTTTTTGGGGTAAAAATGAAGAGTATAACACAGGCAGATTTATGCATACCGGATATATAACGGCAAACTTAGGAATAGTAGATACCAACAGGGCTAAATGGACCAAGGATTTTTCGATAGCCGGTGTTGCAGCAAATGCAAAAATAGGATACCGCTACGGGCAAACATATGAGGACCGCGTTGAGTTGGATGCATTCTTTTCAACCGGTGATAATAACACCAATGACGGCAGATACAGTGGTGTAATAACAGGCAATCAATGGGGCTCGCCGGGTGCTTTATTTTTAGGTACCGAAGCACTACTATTGTTTCCTCAGCCGAATGTAGTCAACAGATATTTTGCAGCAGTTACCGATATTTCCAATCAAGGTTTGGGACTTATCGGAACTTCCTTACATGCTCATAAGGACATCATACCCAATAAGCTATCTGCGAAAATCGGAACGGCATCTGCACTCTCCATGATTTCTCCTAAAAACGGCACAAACTACATCGGCACGGAAATAAGTGCAGCTATTTCCTGGCAGCCAAAAATTTTAATGAATTTAGAATTGCATGGTGGCTATTTGATGCTGGGGGATTTTTATAAAGATTTCAAGATGAATGGTATTGCAGACGGAGTAAAGCCTACAAATCCATGGACTTTGTTTTTAGTTTATAAATGGTTGATTTTTTAATACTTTTAATTCTATTTGATGAAAAGCACGTTCTTTATTTTTATTTTAATCAGTCCTTTTTTTCTGTTTGCAAAAAAAGAAAAAAACAAACCGACAGCTAAAGAAAAAATTGAATTTTCTGAATTAAGTTATCCATTCGAAACTAAATTCCAGCAACTGGATTCATTCAACATAAATTTAGCTTATGTGGATGAAGGAAAAGGAGATAAAACCATCGTTTTTATACATGGCTTAGGCAGTTATTTGCCGGCATGGAAACTGAATATTGACAGCCTGAAACAATATTACCGTTGTATAGCTATTGATTTACCAGGTTATGGGAAATCTTCCAAAGGACAATATCCTTATTCCTTAGAGTTTTATTCAAATATTATCATACACTTTTTAAATAAATTAAATATTCAGAAAGTTACGCTTTGCGGACATTCTATGGGCGGACAAATCTCCATGCTGACCGCATTGAAATACAGTGACAGAGTGGAAAATCTGATACTTTGTGCACCCGCAGGATTTGAGTCTTTTAATAAAGGAGAAAAACGATGGTTTCGGCAAAACATTACAACAGAAGGTGTTATGCTTACACCAAAGAAAACTATCATTACCAACCTGTATGACAACTTTTACAATATGCCAAAATCTGCTCAATTTATGATTGATGATCGCTTGGCATTAAGAAAAGCAAAAGATTTTGAAGCGTATTGTTATGCCGTTACTAAATCGGTAGAAGCTATGGTGAACGAGCCTGTAATTAATTATCTTAAAGATATTAAACAACCCGCATTGATTATTTTCGGCGCAAATGATCAGTTGATTCCAAACCGATATATGCACGGCGGTGCTACAAAAAAGATTGCTGAATACGGACAAAAAAATATCCCGAACAGCACCTTGAAGCTGATACCCAAATGCGGTCATTTTGTACAGTATGAAAAAGCAAAAGAAGTGAATACGTACATACACGATTTCTTAAAATAGTTTTTCTCCATTAAACTAAAAATAAATTTCAAAAGCAGATTTAGGCTCAGTTTCTTTACCTTTGATTAAGAATTGGTATTATGAAACTAGCCGGAATAGAAATC
>CAZPBT010000077.1:0-12412 GCA_964584555.1 uncultured Chitinophagales bacterium | reverse complement strand
GAACGTTTATAGATACCTTAGAGGCTGCCAATGGTTGCGATAGTATCATCACGACTATCACTATATATCAATCATGTTTTAGTGTAGATACTATTCGAGATACCAATTTGATTAATACTACCACTACTGTATGTGCTCCTTTAGAAAGTGGTTTTGACCCGGCTCAGGCTACTTTGATAAATTGTGGCCATAGCAACCATAGTGACAATGATTATACCGTTGATAATAATGGTTGTATTACGATTGTACGTAGTTCCACGGTTGGCTATAATTTAGATACGCTTTGTGTAGTGGTATGCAATGCTCAAGAAATCTGTGATACTACAATTATGATTTTCTCAAATACTCGTGTTTGCCCGGATCCGATACGAGATACGACAATAGCTTGTACTAATCCACTTAGAGGCGGGCTATGTATTCCATTGACTCTGGACAATATTCAGCAATACCATATTTTTGTTGACGGCTCCAGAGAGGCAATTGCGTTATCCAGTGCTAGTGGTTGCGGACAGGGAATAGTCAGTTCGGGATACAATTTCAGTTTGGTAAATTATGTTGATAATGTGCCACATTTACTGGAAGAATTTGGAATAAATGCAACTACTACTCTTACCCCGAATATCAACTTTAGTACGCTTACAGAACTTGCAGCTTACATGAATTCAGTAAATGCAGCAGGAGCATGGTTTGTTGACGGATTGAATATCCGTCCTGCAAATCCCGATGCTGCATATTCATCTGGAACAGGTATCACTTTCTTCTCTTTACAACCCGAAGCTGCAACTTATAGTGTTCAGTACAACAGTAAAACAACATATTCAGGTTCATTATTACCACTCAGCATTGGATGTCATCAGGTATTATTAGTAGATACCATTTCGGGTTGCCGTGATTCTGCACAAGTTTGTGTAACAGGAGGATGTGGTATAATCAAGGATACCATTTGGGATACTCTACCAATTAAGGATACAATTACGATATGTCCAAAAGTTCCTGCTGGTACTGATATTACTGTTACTGCTTGTGATGGTTCAACATCCGGTCAGGGTGATTTAGGTACTTGGTCCATAAATGCTCAAGGATGTCTGGTATATATCGCAGGTCCAACGAAAGGTAATGATACACTTTGTGTAAAAGCATGTAGTGATTTGTCAGGTGAATGTATCGAAACAACTATTATCATTACTGTAACGGGTTATCCGCCAATTGCAATAAACGATACGACAGTTACCGATCCGAATACACCGATAGATATTCCGGTATTAACTAATGATATTCAAACGGATGAAGATCCGCTTGCACTTTGTGGCATTAGCAACAGCACTGTTATCGTTACTAATCCTCAGCATGGTACTGTTACGATAAACGGTGGCGTAATAACCTATACTCCGAATCACGATTACAAAGGTTTGGATAGTTTCCAGTATCAGATATGCGATCCTGAAGGCAGAGATACGGCATGGGTATTTATTACGATTACAGATTGTGTAATTCCAAATGGTATTACGCCGAATGGTGACGGTTACAATGATTACTTCGTAATTCCTTGTTTAAGTGGTATGGAAAAAGTCTTATTCTGTGTATATAACCGATGGGGTATAGAAGTCTATAAAAATATGCAATACGACAATACATTTGATGGTAAATACCAAGGTGAAGATCTACCTGATGGAACCTATTATTATGTATTGGAATACGTAGACCAGAACGGTAACAAGGTTAAAAAAGCAAGTTTCTTAGTTATCCATCGTGCAACAAAATAAATAAAGCTGTAAAATAAAAGACATGAATAAATTCATTAAATATTGGACATTGGTTTTGCTCATCGGTATTAGCATAACGGCAAATGCACAGCAAGAACCACAGTATACACAGTTTATGTATAACAAACTGCCGTTAAATGCCGCCTATACCGGTGCTCGTGATGTGGTAAGTATACGAGCATTATACCGCAACCAGTGGACAGGTATCAAAGGAGCACCTCAAACGGCAACATTAAGTGTACACAGCCCGTTGAAAAATGAGAATATCGCTCTGGGAACATATATTGTAAACGACAGATTGGGTGTAACCAACCAAACCTGGGTGGACGCTTCTTTTGCCTATCGGATAAAAATAAAAGAAAAAATGCGCTTAGCATTTGGTATCAATGCCGGTATCCTGTGGTATAAGAGCAACTTACAGGATTTGACACTCAATCAGTCAAACGACCCTAATATTGCCAATGTAAGCCGTGTTTTGCCCGATGTAGGTGCTGGGATCTATTTTAATCACCCGAATTTTTATCTTGGACTTAGTATACCCAATTTTATAAAAATGGATTTATACAATAAATCTACAATGACAGAAATTGAACAAATCTATGGCAGCAGTAAGGTGAAATTTGCCCGTCGCACGCCTCATTTTTTCATGATGGCAGGTGGTGTTATTCCTTGCGACAAAAACAAAAAGTTTATGATTCGTCCGCAAATTATGGGTAAATATATCGTAGACCGCAACCAAAAGATTCCGTTTGAAATGGACTTTAACCTCAGTTTTTTAATTATGAACAGGGTAAATATCGGCGGAACTTACCGCACTGCTTTTCATCATAAAAAAACAGATTTGACCAACTATGACAGCTTTGATGCCAATATTGAAGTATGGCCGTTGCAACAACTTATGATTGGGTATGCTTATGATTATACTTTGACAAAATTGGGTGATTACAATAAAGGCAGCCATGAAATAATTATTGGTTACGATTTAGTGATGAACAAAAAGAAATTAAATACACCGCGATATTTTTAAAAAAAAACTATAAAAGTTACACATGAGATATATATTAGTAATCGGTTTATTCTGGATATGCTCATTTCAGTATTCACAAGCTCAATGGAATGATATTGAAGGCGGCGGATTCGGAAATTCTGCAACAGCAAGCCTTAAGGCTGCTGATAAATTGTACAATGATTTAGAATACAATAAGGCAATACCCTATTTTCAGGCATATTTGAAAAAACATGGTGATGATGCTGCGGCTTGGGCAAAACTGGGAGACTGCTATCGTTTGAATTCGGATTTTGTAAAAGCAGCTGAGGCATATGGCAAAGCTACAAAGGGCACAAATCAACGTCCGGACGCCTATTTAAAATATGCGCAAATGCTACAGGCTATTGGAAAATATAACGAAGCTTCAGCCATATTTACTCAATTGGCACAGAATGATTCTACCAACTTGATTGCAGTTAACCAGCAACAGGCTTGTGATAATTATCCAAAATTTCTCATTGATAAGGCACGTTATGATATCAAAAATCTGGCTTTTAATACGCCACAATACGATTTTAGTCCTGCTATATACAAAGATGGATTAGTTTATGCCTCTTCCCGCGATGTTTCTAAACCGGTTTCTCGTACACACACCTGGACAGGTACGCAATTCTTTGATTTGTATTATGTGAAAGGGAATAAGACGGAATTTAAGTCTAAACCGGAGCAAATAAAAAAAGACGGCAGTACTAAATTTCATGAAGGAGTAGTAGCTATTCGTCCCGATGGAAAAATCTATTTTACCCGAAATGATTTTATTAATGGCAAAACACAAAAGAGCAGCGACAAAGTTATCAAACAAAAAATGTACATCAGCGATTTGAATAACTTGAAAATGCAGAATGATGTAGAATTTGCTTTTGATAATAAAGAATATGACCTCGGGCAGCCAGCAATTACTGCTGATGGCAACACGATGTATTTTGTAAGTGATATGCCCAATGGTTTCGGTGGCAAAGATATTTATTATACTACTTTAGATAATGGCAAATGGGTGGAACCGACTAACCTCGGGCCGGAGATAAATACACCCGGTGATGAGATGTTCCCAACTATCGGACCTGATGGAAGTACGCTTTATTTTTCAAGCAATGGACATCCGGGTATGGGTGCTTTAGATATTTTCAAAACAAAAAAATTAGGAGATGGCACTTGGACAACACCCAAAAATATAGGTGCACCAATCAATAGCTCTTACGATGATTTTGGGCTGATTTATGCCGATGATAAATACACCGGATATTTTACCTCTAATCGCCCTGATGGTCATGGTTTGGATGATATTTATTCATTTACTGATAATGGCATTGAACTGGAAGGTGTGGTGGTAGACTCCCTCACAGGTAAACCAATTTGTAACAGCACGGTGCAAATGACTAATGATGGTAATACCTTGGGGACGAAGAAAACAATATGCGATGGCTATTTTGAATTCAGCGTATTGCGAGATATGGACTATTGTTTCCCGGCTAAAGCCGAAGGTTATTACCCAAACAATTCCATTTGTGCTACGACAAAAGGCGTAAAACCGGGAGAGAAAGTATTTGTGAGAATTCCGTTGCTGCCTGAACGACCTGCTTCATTGACCGTACAAGTTATAGATAAACAAACTAAAAAACCGATTCCTCATGCCGGTATTTTATTATCGGCAAAATGCGATGGAACCATACAGAATGATACTGCCAATGAAAATGGCAAACAGTGTTTTAAAGTAAAATGTGATTGCGATTATGTAGCTGTTGGCAATGCAGAAGGCTATTTGCCGAATCAGTCTTTTTATACAACGAAAGACAAATGCGATAAGCTGAAAGAATGTGACAACCCGAATGGGGAAATGGTGATTGTAGAATTAGACAAATTACGTCAACCTGAACAACAACCAAAAGAACCGGAAGTAGTATTGCCTAAAGGTTATACCGTTGACTCGGCAGGTTATATTGAGTTGAAAGATATTTATTATGATTTTGACAAATGGTATATCCGCAAAGAGTCTGAAACGGAATTGTATAAACTGCTCGCATTTTTAATTTTCAATCCGGATGCTATTGTCGAAATTGCTTCGCACACAGATGCACGTGCACCATTTGATTACAATATCAAATTGTCGCAACGCAGAGCGCAGTCTGTAGTGAACTGGCTGGCTGCAAAAGGTATTGACCGCGACCGCATGAAGCCTGTAGGCTATGGTGAAACCAGATTGCGCAACAAATGTGCAGATGGTGTGCCATGTACCGAAGAAGAACACCAACGCAACCGCAGAACAGAATTTAAAGTAATAGGCAAGAAAATCAACTTATCGTCAGAAGAGAAAAAAGGAGTAAAAGTTGATCCATGTCTTAAATGTCCGTTTTAAAAAAAACAATAGCTATATATTGAAAAACTGAAGATTACAACCCCCCGTTGAAAGACTGCCTGTTTATATTGGAACAGGCAGTTTTTATTTATACAGGGAAGTCTTGTAATAAATGCAATTTCATTAATTTAATACAACTTATAACAAAACTTGTTTACTATCGAATCATCATCCGATAGCTTAAAATCCGTATCTTGTAGCAATGCTGAAGGGAAAGTTTATCAAACAAGTTTCCGTTTTGTTTTCCGGTTTGCTGTTGGTGCAAATCATCAATTTTATTTTCTCCTTACTGCTGCCCAAATACGTTACACCACCGGATTTTGCTTTGTTCGGAATATTTACGGCTGTCGTATTTATCTTAGCTGAAATCGTAAATGCCAAACTAGATGTTGCTGTAATGCTGGGAACGGATGACAAAGAAGCTGAACATTTGGTAACTGCAGCACATACATTTGCAGCGGGGTTTGTCTTGTTTCTCATTTTCATCAGTCTGTTACTGGTTTTTTACTTCGATAAAATTTATGCCTTGTTGCCTTTTGCTGTTGCAGCTTATGGTATTCATCAGCCTGTTTTAGTGCGATTTAATCAGCAAGAGCAATATAAAAAAATTAATACCTTCCGTTTTATTCAGGTCAGTACAACGGCAATAATGACATTAGTCTTAGCCATACTGAAAATAAAATATGCACTGATTATTGGTTTTTGCGCAGGATTATCAATTGCTACGATTTACACTATGTTTTTTATGCCCGTTAAGTTAAGTGTACACATCCTGATTTTCTGCTTAAAAAAATACAAACAATTTCCTGCTTACGGTACATGGTCTTCTTTGTTAAATAACTTGTCCAAAAACAGCATTCCCATTTTACTCAAACGATTTTTTTCGGCTAATGAAGTCGGCTATTATGCTTATGCCACCAGATTATTAAACGCTCCAACGGGCATGTATAGTTCTGCTATTAGTCAGGTTTATTTTAAAAATGCAGTTTCGCTCAATCCAGATGACTTAAAACAGCATACATATCAGCTCATTCGTATGTCCGTACTGCTGGGAATAATACCCAGTATTCTTATTTTATTTTTTGGCAAAAGTATCTTTTTATTCCTGTTTAATCCTGAATGGGTCAATGCCGGAATAGTAGCACAATACCTTATTTTATGGTATTTTATTGGCATTATTACCGGCCCGATTAGTGTCTTGTTAGACATTAAGTACAAGCTCAAAGCTGAGCTCTTTTATAATCTCTTATTGCTATTAATGCGTGTGATGGCAATTTTACTAGGCGCATACCTACACAACTTTTTGCTGGCTATTTTAACTTTATCTCTGGTTGGTTTTGTTATGAATTTTATCTTGTTGAATTACTTATTGTATCTTGTTAACCATGATTGATATTCAGCTTCAATATCATCTGCATGAAAAATGGTTTACAGAAAATGAAATTTCCGTAATTGGATCAGCATTTTTAGAACACAAATTATTACATCATAATACACTTATTGATTTTTTTAATGGTGAAATAAATGAAGCAGTCTTTAAACAAAAACTCAATCAGTTGAGTGGACATTTTGCTGTTTTGATCAAAAATGAAAATGAAGTTTATTTTGCTGTTGATTATCTACGCACTTATCCGTTGTTTTATTTTATTTCAAATGAAGAAGTATTAATTTGTGATAAAATTGTTCAGCATAAAACCTGGAATGAAAATACGAGTGATTATTTTTCTAAACTTTTTTGCACTCCCGAAAATGAAACCTTATTGAAAAAATGGAAACAGCTTCAAGCTGGAGCATATGGGATAATTCACTATACAAATGGCAATCCGGTTATTAAACAAGATTTTTATTATAAACATCAAGCAGTACAAACTCAATCCTTTGATAAAACCTTTTTGAAACAGCTGGAAGACAAACTAATTTATCAAATCAAAACCATAACACAAGATAAGACTATCTTATTGCCGCTTTCGGGTGGCTATGATTCACGTTATTTATTGTCTTTGCTTTATCAGCATAATATCAAATCTGTAGTCTGTTTTACTTATGGCAAAAAAGACAGCTATGAAGTTGTGTTTGCCCGTAATACTGCGGAAAAATTAAACTATCCCTGGCATTTTATCGAGTATGACGATAACTTATTGAGCTTGTTTTTAGGAGAGGAGTGGAATAGTTATGCTGAACTAAATCATCATTACACCTCCTTGCCGCACGAACAAGATTTTTTTGCCTTACACTATTTAAAATCAAAAAACTTACTGCCCGAAAATGCAATAGTGTTAAACGGCTTTTGTCAGGATTTGCATGGGGGCAGTATCTTTGAATCTGGTAGAAGATTTGATGCAACTTCTTTTATTCAATCGAAATACAAGGTAGTAGCACCGGCTTCAATTACAGCTGCAAAAAATGATTACCAAGCTTATCAGGATTGGTTTATCAGAAATCGCGTTTCAAAATTCATTATTAATTCCGTGCATGTTTATGCATATTTCGGATTGTCATTTTATCTGCCTTTTTGGGATAAAACATGGATTCAATTTTGGTATAATTTGCCGATAAAAGAACGTATTGGTCAGCAGGTTTATAATCAATATATCTTTACTGATTTCTTTAAACCGCTTTCTGTTGATTTCAAAAAGCCCTTATTTGATACGACCTTGGCATTGCATAGCCTAAAACAAACAGCAAAAAAAATATTACCAAAAAAAATTGTCGAAGCTATACAAAATCAAAATGCAAATAGAGATGAGTACGATGTAAACAATACACGCTTTTTATATGAACTTTTATATAAAAAACTAAAAAACAAACCCCCGCAAAAGAATTATAAAATAAATGAAATACATGCCTTATTTTTGTCAGAGTCTTTAAAAAATGAATTATGAAAAGAACAGGATTTGTCATCATCACAGCTGTATTAATTGCATTTGCTTGTAAATCGGGAAAACGCCAAAAAAACAGCCCGGTAACTAACGAAAATAAACGCACTGCAAAATTGGAAACGCTTACAAAAAACGGCATTACGCTAACAGAATTATATTCACCTGATCAGTTTGAAAATGCAACCCTGCAACAAGAAATCATTTCATCTTATGAAGATTTGGATACGAATACAATTGCATTGAAATTTACAACGACAAACTATGAGTTTGGTGTGCAAACCGATACCACAGGATTGAAAAACTGTGCTAATTCAGCTAAGGGACAGCATGTGCATACGCTTATTGACAATGGGCCTTATAATGCATTGTATACGCCTATGGCAAAAGTGAAAGCCAGTAATGACGGACAGCATATCTTATTGTCATTTATATCGCGTTCTTATCACGAAAGTATTAAAAATAAAAATGCTTATGTCTTGACCTCAGCAATTACAGGGAAATCCAGAATATATTCTCGTTTTGCACAGCCGGATTTAAGTCAGCCTATGTTGTTTTACAGTCGCCCAAAAGGGGAATATACCGGCAGCGAAACGGATGCTGTCTTATTGGATTTTTATTTGGTGAATTGTGATTTGGCAAAAGACGGATATAAAGTGAAAGCGGAAATCAATGGCACGGAGTTTATGCTCACAAAATGGGTCGGCTTTTTTATGGAAGGATTGCCAAAAGGGAAAAATGTAATCAAATTAACGCTTTTAGATGCCAAGGGAAATGCCGTTGAAAATCAATTCAATCCGGTAGAAAGAACGATTACGCTGAAATAGTGAAGAAATGTTGAATGTTAAATGATGAATTTTTATTTTTTGCCAAAAATTCAATTGCTAACTGCCAGCTAAAATATCCTGCCAACAGAAAAAAATCGTGTATTAACCTTTTCTCACATTATATTTTTTTTTGCTAACATCTTTTTGCATCAATACAAGATGCCTTAATTTTTTTATCTTATTTTTGCAGAGTAATAAAAATGACTTGTTCATCTTACAAGAAAAACGCAAAATAATATTTTTATGAGCTACATTATTTCCGTACACGCCCGTCAAATTCTGGATTCCCGCGGCAATCCTACAGTAGAAGCAGATGTAATAACCGAAAACGGTGTAATAGGCAGGGCAGCAGTGCCTTCCGGAGCCTCTACCGGCATACATGAAGCTGTAGAATTGCGCGATAACGGCAAAACCTATATGGGCAAAAGCGTATTAAAAGCAGTAAACAATGTAAATACTAAAATTGCCGAAGCTCTGGTAGGAGAGAGCGTATTGCTGCAACGAGATATTGATGATATACTTTTAGCACTGGATGGTACGGAAAATAAAAAGAAATTAGGTGCCAATGCCATGCTTGCCGTATCGCTTGCTGCAGCAAAAGCAGGAGCACAAGAAGCAGGCTTGCCCATATATCGCTATGTAGGAGGAACAAATGCACATGTATTGCCAATTCCGTTAATGAATATCCTCAATGGAGGAGCACATGCCGATAATAAAATAGATTTTCAGGAATTTATGATTGCACCTGTAGGAGCGGATACTTTTTCCGATGCTTTGCGAATGGGAGTAGAGGTTTTTCATCATTTGAAAAAAGTATTGAAAAGCAAAGGCTATTCAACCAATGTGGGAGATGAAGGCGGTTTTGCTCCCGAAATTCAGTCGAACGAAGAAGCCATTGAAATTGTGTTGAAAGCCATAGAAACGGCAGGATATAAACCCGGTGATCAAATCATGATTGCCTTGGATCCGGCATCGTCTGAATTTTACGATACAAAAAAGAAAAAATATATCTTCAAAAAATCGGATAACAGAGTGCTGTCATCTGAAGAAATGGTGGATTATTGGGCAAATTGGGTAAAAAAATATCCAATCGTGTCTATTGAGGACGGCTTAGCCGAAGACGACTGGAAGGGCTGGAAACTGATGACTGATACACTCGGTAAAAAATGCCAGTTGGTAGGCGATGATTTGTTTGTAACCAATGCAAAACGATTAGCAGAAGGAATTAAAAACGGAGTGGCGAATTCAATTTTGGTAAAAGTAAACCAAATTGGTACCTTGTCTGAAACAATTGATGCCGTCGACTTGGCGCACCGCAATCGCTATACATCGGTAATGAGCCACCGAAGCGGCGAAACAGAAGACAGTACTATAGCCGATTTAGCCGTGGCACTTAATTGCGGACAAATAAAAACCGGCTCAGCTTCGCGCAGCGACAGGATAGCCAAATACAACCAATTGCTTAGGATAGAAGAGGAGCTGGGCGACGAAGCCTACTATCCGGGTAGAGGATTTAGATTTTTCTGATTTTTTTGATATATAAAAATATAAATCTATCTGAAATAGTTATTATATTTGTCATGAGTTTATTTTTATGCCAGTTTTTAAAAAAGCGATTTTTATTACTTAGTTAATTTGATGTGTTTAAATTTAAAAGCACAAAATTGTTATAGTTTTTACAAGTTACGTTTATCAGCAACAGATATAAGTTTCGCTAAAATTGAAAATGCGTTTAATAAGGCAATCAAAAAGAACAAAAATGAAGCATGTCTCTATGCTGAAAGGAGTCTGTTGTACCGTAAATTTTTTAAATTCGATTTAGCCTTAAATGATGTCAATTAAGCAATAAAATTGCAACCTGAAAAATATTTATTTTATGAAGATAAAGTAGATTTGCTTTTGGAAATAGATAGTATGGTCTCGGTAAAAGAAGTTATCAACACGATGATGATCATGGACTCTTCTATCCCCAATGCGTATGTATTTAAGGGGAAATACTTCCTGCATTTAGATAGCCTAGAGAAAGCTTTTGAGGCATTTAATAAAGCCATAGCAATTTATGAAAGTAATCATGCCAATAGTTGTTTAATGTGTGAATGTTATAGAGCAAGAGGAAGACTCAATTTTGCCTTTCATAAATTCGATGATGCCATTTCAGATTTCACTAAAGCTATGAAAATCGTTAGAGTTAGCAAAAGAGATAAGTATTATCAGTTGAGAGCCAATGCATATATTGCTAAAGATGATTTAATAAATGCAAACAAGGATATAGATACTGCAATTAAATTAAAACCAGATTCATTTACTTTAGCATTTTTCTATGCGCTTAAAAATGATACACTAAAACTAAGTTCCATAATTCCTTATCTGCTTGATAAAAAAAGTAAATATTGAAAATAAAGAATATATTAAACTATATAACATTTCATGTTTATATGCAATTACAAATCAAACAGATAAAGCATTTGAATTTTTAGAGAAGTCTCTTAATGCAGGTTATAAAAATTTTAACTGGATGCAAATTGATTATGATATGAAGAATATCAGCAAACTTCCAAAATTTAAAGAACTACTTCAGCAATACCGTAAGTAAACCAACTCAGATGAATAGTATGTTGAATAGGTAAAGCAGTTTATCCTATTTTCTTTATGCAAGACGTTGAGTTTAAGAATAATCGTTTGGTATCGCCACCCAATGTAACAAATATATTACACTATAACATAATAAAACACACCTGACGACAACTCCATAAGCAAGCAGACTAAAAAACAAAAAGCAATAAAAACAGGCGGTTTCGTTCTCTCGCCTCAAGCGAAATCATCGTTGGCTTTTCAAGCCCGACGAAAACTTAGTTGTTGTTTTGGCGGTTGTATTTTTTTATTATTCTTTCTTCGTCCGTTTCAACTTTCAAAATTATTTTGTCAGATGTCACGGTGTCAATCTCAACGCAATTTCTAAGTCCGCCAATTACATGCTCAATACATTCTGATTTCTCAAAACCAGTTGAAATTATTTCATTTTTATTCTTCACATCATAAATAATCAGTTTTTCATTTTGCTCATGTTCATTTTCTATGTAGAGCATGACTTGTTCTTTCTCATCAGCGTCCACCCAAGTTCCCTTACGAAGTTCCTTGCCTGTTTTTTTGTCAATAAGCTGAATTTCATGCGGATTTCCTGAGCCAAATGATTGAACAAAAATAAATGAACTGTCAAAGTCTGCTCCTAAATAACCTATGTTCTTGAGGGGAAGACCGTAACTACTACCACCATTCAAATCCTTGATATCAATACTGCCTTTCATCAAAAAAATTGTCTGGAGTGTGTCATCATAGTCAGGTTCTGTATATACTCTGTAATCTAGTCGAAATCCGTTTTTTAATTCTGTCGGGTAATCGTAGTTAATATAGGTCGAGTCTAAAATGTATGTTCTTGTCAGAAAGGAGTCAATTGTAACTGAGTTGTTTTGTTCTGGGTTTTCAGTCAAAAGTCTGCCCAGTTGAGTTGAACTTGTTTGACAATTGAGAAAGGTCAGAACAGCTAG
>CAZPBT010000076.1:0-12468 GCA_964584555.1 uncultured Chitinophagales bacterium | reverse complement strand
GATAACAATTCTTCAATTTTCAGCATGGCAGCTGTATAAGAAATTTCTGATGCTTCATTTAGAATCGGGGACATTGCAATTATTGTTTTTTCTAACAAATCTGAAGTTCGAGTGTAGATAAGTTTATATCCCGGAATTAATCTATTTACCTGTTGCAAAAAACAAAAATCACGTTCTACCCGTTTAAAATAGTCATACTGATAATTTTGGATTGGCAGCATTACACGATTAAACAAATTCGTGTTTTTCAATAATTTTAGTTCTGAAAAAATGAATGCTTCTGACGTATTTTGATAGCAATAGGCTTGCATTAAGCCGCTATTACCAATAAAGACTGACACTGCAGATGTTTCTGTATTAATTTCAAGACAGGCAAATGTACCTTTAAATTCATTTATCAGCGTCCATTTTCCTTTTAGTAACAGTGCTGAAAATATGTCAGCTTCATTATTAATATCCCCCATTAAATGTCGCTTTGCTAATGACTTTAAATTTGTGGGTGTACCGATACAATAAAAAGTTGAAGACGCTAAATTTACTTTTATAAAACTTGAGGAAGCTGCTATAAACGTGCAAAATAAATATTCTTCAATATATATATTTTCATCAAAAAAATTACCCACCAAAGTAGCTTTATCTTGTAGTTTTTGTTTACCTATATGTAAGAAAAATGTATTAGACATTATCCGGGAAATTTCATTTTAACAAATGTAAACAGTTCTTGACAAAGAAAATTGAGATAAATATTTTAGAATAATCAGCAATTATCCAACAGAACAAATACAAAATACAGATTAATAGAACATTATAAAATAAAATGTAAATATTTTATTGAAAACTAAATTTGCTGCACCATATTTTATAAATACCAAATATTGTACATTTGAAAACATGAATATTCCTGAGGTAATTAAATTTCGCATTGCACTAATTGGCCATTTAGCTAATTTTGAAGTCTATCCGGTTGTTTCTAATGACAGAACTGATAATTTTGATTCAATAGTATGCGGGATAATTACTATTGAAGGAATTAAAACAGCAGTAATTTTCAGTAATACTGAAGTAAAGGCAGGTTCACTCAATACATATAGTGTGAATAAAATAAACATCCTGCTGGACAAAGCTGAAGAAGAACGGTTACCCATACTTGCACATTTTGAGTCAACAGGTGCAAGAATTCAAGATGGTATTTTTATAATGAAAAATGTATCTGCATTATTTTACAGATTAAGTAAGCTATCCGGATTAGTGCCAACTATCTGCATACAAAGTGGTATTAATTCGGGAGCAACAGCCTACTGTGCGGCTTTAATGGATATCGTCATTATGATCGGCAAACAATCGCAGTCTTTTATCACCGGACCTAAAGTAATAAAACGCATGTTAGGTCGTGAGGATGCCTTGCACGAACTTGGCAATGCTGACACACATGCTGCACAAACCGGATTTTGTACCTACTTAGCTTCTGATGAAACGGAGGCCTATCATACCATTAAGAAAATGCTTTGTTTGCTGTATAAAAAAGAAAATACAAAGTCGTCTCAACATACAATAGAAAAAAAAATTGATTTCGATGTAATGCTTCAGAAAATGCAAAATAAGCAAGCCTATGATATCTTGCCTTTTATAGAACACCTTTGTGATGAAAGCAGTCTTATTAATTTATATCAGGAATATGCTAAAAATTGCATTACGGCATTTGCAAGCATTCAAAATCATACTATTGGAATCATAGCAAATCAGTCTTGTCATTTAAGTGGAGCTTTAGATGTGTCTGCTTGTAAGAAAATAGCCAGATTTATTCAATTGTGTAACGCATATCGATTGCCAATGATTTTTATTGCCGACTGCCCCGGTTTTATGCCCGGAAAAGATGCAGAAGTACAAGGCATATTATTAGCAGGTGCAAAAATCCTGGACAGTATATCAAACTCAACTGTTCCTAAAATTAATTTAGTCATTAATAAATTAATTGGTGGTGCCTACGCAGCCATGTGCCCTAAAGATATGGGCGCCAATTATGCCTTTGCCTGGACAAATGCACAAATTGCAGTCATGGGTTTAGATGCAGCCTTCGAAATAATTTACAAAAAACAAATTGAAGCGGCTACAGATAAATCAGTAGTAAAACAGAATTGTATTCAGGAATTTCATGATCAATATGCAAATCTGCATCATTGCTTGAAGGAGAAAATGATAGATAAAATTATAACTCCCGAATCTACGAAGGCTACCTTAATTGCCTGTTTAAATTCATTTGAATATACGGACATAGCTTCAAAATCTAAAAAAAATCACTTATCACAACTTTGACAGTCAACTTCTAAAAAATATTTTTTTTATTTTTTTTAAAGTAAAAATCAACTTGCTTCGTCTTAAAGTTTGTAGACATTATTCATTCAAAAACAAACTAAATGACAACTTCAATTTTAAAATCATTATTTGCAGGTGCAATCATCGGAGCTGTGCTGTTTTTTATGCCAGGTTTTATATGTGCCATTTTCTTTTTCATGATTCTTATGAAAATGCTGTTTTTTGCCGGCATGCGCAGAAGATTTGCCTACCATCATGCACGCCCATTTTCATCTTATACTGACACCATCAGAAATTTCTCGGATGAAGAATATGAACTTTTTAAAAATCAAATGCCCGGCATGCCTTATCTGCCTAAATCAAACAAAAAATAAATTTATTACAACTAAAAAAATGAAAAAATGAAACGAAGAAGAATTATGCCGTTTATCGTCTTGCTTGCCGCTATAGGCACATTTGGTGCACTAAAAGCAAGACACCATCATGCAAATGGTCATTGCGATTATAAAAATGAACAAACTTGTTGTCATAAAATGCATAAAGAACGACATGCAGATAACAAAGATGAAACGAAGAGCACACCCGCGCTTTCAACTGATTCTATCACTATTAAATAAATAAAAGATGTACAAAAACTGCAAAAGCCACGCACATGCCGGACATTGTGGCACCGGATTCGGACCTGCCTATCACGGCAACAGATTCTCATCACCATTTAGTGGAGGATTTAAAAGACCAAAATACAATGTACCCATGAATATTTCTGAAACTGAAAACAGTTTTATCGTAGAAGTGTTTGCCATCGGATTTTCAAAAGAGCAGATTACGCTGAAAGTGACAGATGATATTTTATATATCAGTGGTAAAAAAGAAATATCGGAAGAGCCTAATTTTATTCGTCAGGAATTTCCGGTGAAAGTATTTGAGCGCAGTCTGTTTTTAAATGGTCAGGCAGATATTGAACAAATTTCGGCAAAATCTGAACATGGAGTTTTAATAGTAACCATACCTAAAACAGAAGAAGCCAAGCGAACAGAAAGAAAAATAGAAGTCAACTAAGTTCCCATTTTGTTATTTATTATGATGACGGGATTTGGCGCGCCTTCGGTGCGCCAAATCCATTTTTATCATTTTTACTACTCTCCTCTCACGTTGAAAAACTCAAAAACTATTTTTGCTTTTGCCTTTCCTATTTCATTTACTAATTCTTCTTCACTCAGTGTTTTTATTTTAGCTACCGAACCGAATTTTTTCAGCAGTTTTTCAGAAATGGAAGTACCAATGCCTGTTATTTTAGTCAATTCTGTTTTTAGAGTGTTTTTATCACGCTTGTTTCTGTGATGGGTGATACCGAAACGGTGTGCTTCATTCCGGATATGCTGCAACACCTTCAGTGTTTCCGATTTTTTACTGATATGCAACGGTATCTCATCATGCGGATAATAAATTTCCTCCAATCGTTTTGCTATAGAAACCAATTGTATTTTGTTTTCCAAACCCAGCAGTTCTATACTTTCCATTGCCGAACTGAGTTGTCCTTTTCCACCATCAATCACCACCAACTGTGGCAAAGGCTGTTCTTCGTCCATCATGCGCTTGTATCTTCTGTACACCACTTCTTTCATACTGTCAAAATCATTCGGCCCTTCAACTGTTTTTATATTGAAATGCCTGTAATCTTTTTTAGACGGCTTGGTCATTTTAAAAACAACACAGGCAGCAACGGCATCCGTACCTTGAAAGTTGGAATTGTCAAAACACTCGATATGCTTAGGCAGTTCTTTTAATTTCAACTCCGTTTTCATCAATTCCAAAATACGTTCAGTGTTATCTTGTTTTGTTTTTTCTTTTCCTTTTTGTTTAAGGTAAATAGCATTCTTTTGTGCCAAATCCAAGAGACTACGCTTCTCACCTATCTTCGGTACTTGAATATTCCATTCTTTATTTTCTGAATAGATATGAAACGGCAGCAATATTTCAGTTTTGCCTGTATCTAAAGGCAGCATATTTTGCAAAGCAAAGGTTAGCATCTCTTCCCTGTTTTCGTCTAATTTGCGGGTAAGTACTGAATTTTTTGTTTTGGTAATCGCACCACCGTCAACATAAAAATAATTGACAAAAGCCTTATTGTTTTCTTCTGTGTAACCAAATACATGCATATCGCCTAAGTTTGGATTTGCCACAGTTGTTCTGGCTTCGTATTCTTTCAGCGATTGCATTTTTATTTTGATAAATTCTGCTTTTTCAAATGCTAAATTATCGGCATATTCCAGCATTTGCTGTTTCAGCAACTGCTTAATTTCGCTTGTTTTGCCTTTTAATATTTTTCGGATACTGTCAATATGTTCATGATAAGATACATACGACTGATGGTTCTCACATGGCCCCAGACAATTGCCGATATGATATTCCAAACAGACTTTAAATTTATGTCGTTCAATATTTTTTTGCGTCAATGGCAAGGTACATGTACGGGTGGGGTATATTTTCTTTATTAATTCAGTGATGGAACGCACATGATGTACAGAGGTATAAGGTCCGAAATACTCAGCCCCGTCTTCCAGCAGTTGTCGGGTAAACAGCACTCTTGGATAAGCTTCGTTCGTTATTTTTATATAAGGATAGCTTTTGTCATCCTTCAGCATGATATTATATCGGGGCTGAAGTTCTTTAATCAAATTATTTTCGAGCAGTAATGCTTCTTTTTCTGTGGCAACTACGGTATATTCTATCTGCGCTATTTTGCGCACCATCTGCTTTATTCTGTTGGAGTGGTTTTTATTGACAAAATAAGAAGATACTCTGTTCTTCAAACTCTTTGCCTTGCCGATATATAAGAGTTTTCGTTCCGTGTCGTAATAGCGGTATACACCCGGCAGCTGCGGCAAATTTCTAACTATTTCGCTTAACGAATTTTCCACTTTGTAAAGATAATTTTTCTGGATTAAATACTTTATTTTATCCTAGTTACATATAAGGATATTATCTTTATCACATGAATTATACTAAAAAGGAAATATACCGTTACTGGTGGATAATTGCAATAATGATGTACATAATGTATATTAATGTTATGCATAAATGGGGCCATCAGGGAGATATGACTTGCTGGATGGATTGGGCAAAATATATGCGCATTAACGGATTGACAAAAATTTATGACAATACCGAAACGCGATGTGATTATTTTCCCGCCTATCTGTATATATTGTGGTTGCATGGCAAAATACAAGGCAGCATGCAAAATCTGCAAGATAATTTATACACGATAAAATGGTTCACTTTAATTTTTGATTTTCTGGGAGCATTTCTGGCCGTATGGTATGTAAAAGAGCCGATAAAAAAAGTGGCTTTATTTATCTTCCTTATGCTAAATATTGCCTATATCTACAACTCGGTTCAGTGGGCTCAGGTGGATGCAATATTTACATTTTTCGGTTTTGCGGCAATCATTGCTGCTCTTGAAAAGAAAGTAAGCCTCAGTATAGTTTCTTTCATTATTTGTATCAATTTTAAGCTGCAGGCTATCGTTTTTGTACCCGTATTGGGATTAATATTACTGCCTCAAATCTTATCTAAAAAAGGGGTTCAACAAATATTTATTGGCTTGTTTATCGGCATATTCATACAGCTTGCCATCTTGTTTCCATTTATAGTAAAAGGAAAATTAGATAAAGTGTGGCATGTATTTACACATTTAGCTGGGCAATACCCTTACCCAAGTTTGTGCGCATTTAATATCTGGTTTTGGTTTTTCCCTAATACAACTATCGAAGGCATGTACGAACTGAATGATGGAGTAAAACTTGGATTTTTAACGCTGAGACAAATCGGCAATTTAATGTTCTTAGTGATGATGCTTGCAACTGTCTTTCCTCTGATAAAATTCGAGTATCAAACTTTTATTAAACAAAAGATACTCACCTTTCCATTGGAAAAAATATTCCTGATGTGTGCTTTAGTGCCTTTGTGTTTTTTTTATTTTAATACGGAAATGCACGACCGATATACACATCCGGCATTAATTGCGCTGGCAGCTTATGCATTTTGCAGTATAAACAAATTGCGTTATGTTCCTCTGATTTTAGGTTCTGTGGCTTATTTATTAAACCTTGAAAAACCCCTGCGTGTGATGGCACTCACTAATTATGAAACACTGATTTTTGATCCGAAATTTGGTGCCGTACTTTGGGGGATTCTGATTATGCTGCTTTTTTATCTCTTATACTCCCGAAAAATCGAAACCAATGAAGAACTTTTACTAAGTATTAATTAGCTTTATCAGTTTATCCATTAAACAATAAATTAGTTTTATTTTAAATATATTGCACTGTTGAAAAATTTATTGTATGCTAATCTCAATGTTTGTAAAAGTCAAATTTTTCGCTTATTTTTCATCTTTAATTACTTGGAATGAAATTTATCTACACCATCTTATTGAGCTACTTTTTCCTTACGGCAGTCGCTCAACCTATCACTACGGCAGTTATACCTCCTCCCAATCAGTTGCGCTGTTCAGATGTTCCTGTTAGATTAAACGGTGTGGTGTTTGGTGCTGTTCCTCCAAATTCTCAAGACAAACCTGTAGTTGTTTTCGTCCATGGCTGGTTTGACAATGGTTATGCTTGGTTTATGTCCAAAAATCAATGGTACAACCTGACCTATAATGAAGGTTATCGTTCTGCCTATTTCTTCCATCATTACAGTGATGCATTTGAAAAGAACGGCAAAGTTATAGCAGACATGATTCGTGAAACTTGCCGCCATTTCAATACAAGTAAAGTCATTGCCGTTTGTCACAGTAAAGGTGGTTTGGATATTGATTGGGCCTTATACAATTATGGTATTTGGGATTCGGTACAAGGTGTTGTTACGCTAAGTTCGCCTTACTATGGTGCACCCGTTGCCGATTTAATAGCTAATCCTTTGATTCGTTTGGTAACTGAAAATATTCCGATAGTGGGTCCAATTTTTAAAGGAAAAGGAACTTACCAAATGCAAACCGCATATATGATGAGTACGGTTCGTCCTATGTTGGATAATCATCCGAATAATAACCCGCAAAAGTTTCATTGTTTTGGAGCTTGGGGCATGGAACATCCAACCCGGCTTCCATCAGCAATATCAGATGATATTTTGAAAGTGGTCTTTCCGCAGTATCGGCCTCTATGTTTAGAAATTCCCGGATTTGGTGATTTGGCAGGCACACTGATGTCCGGATTTATGTATGCCACCGGATTTTTAACAAAACTCGTACCGGTACAAGAACGCTACCAGAATCCGTATCACAATACAATAATCAATGACGGATTGGTACCCTATTATTCCAGTCAACGACCCGGCAGCATTGAAATTTCTCCGAGACCCAATGCGCAGGAATCCTTTCTGAATCATATTGATGTTTTTCGTTCCTCAGAAACATGGGATAATGTGAAACCTGAGTTAGATTACTTTACCTTACATCCGCAATTACGAACTGCACCTGCGCAGCAGCAGAATATAAAACCCGAAGCAGTTGAAGCTGTATCTGATGTTGCATTATTTCAAAGCGACATAATTTCTTTTGAGAAAAACGAAAATTCTGAATTTGCATTAGTTGGAAATTACAATCAAGTAAAAGCTGTGATTTATAATGAAAATAATGAAGAAGTAAAATCATTCACTATCGAGCATCAAACACAGTTTGTTTATGATTTTATTTCACCGCTGGATTTAAAAGACTTGGCAAACGGACATACTTATACTTTAAAAACTACATCACCACTTACGCTTTTCATCAAAGACGGATCGGATGCAACACTTCAACTAAATACTCACTCGAATGAAGATTTGTATAAAAACAGACCGCTAAATTTTGAAGTAGAATTAGCTAACTGGAATGAAGATCTTTATCCTGTTTCAGTGGAAGGCACATTGAGCAGAAATATGGATGAGAACGGAGAAGTAGTGTATGACAAGCTAATTCCGGTTCATTTTACTTTTGATCAGCAAAGACAAAAGTTTATTTGCAAAGATGCTCCTGATTTAGCAACTGGAATTTATAATGTTTCTGTTTATGCAAAAGGAAATATAACGCATCGTTTTGCCACCACGAGCATGGCTATTGCCATGAAAACTTCTACTGTCGATAATAATCGAGATTTAAAAATCTATCCTAATCCGGCAGTACAAAACTTAAATATCAGCTTCACTTCTGATTTCAATAACATCACTTTACAAATTACTGACGTATTGGGAAAAGTGCAATATCAGAAACAGTTGGTTGCGGATGGAACATTTATGCACGAACTGCAACTTGATTTGAATGAACTCAACCTGGCTTCAGGTCTGTATGCCTTATCTATACTTGAAAATGAAAAAATTGCAGCTTCCAAAACTTTTGTAAAGCAATAAAATAAAAAAAATGAACAGTTTACTATATACAATAATTTTAATCTTTCTATTTGCTTGGCAAACAGGAAATTTGCAAGCAAAACCCAAAAAGAAAAAAGCTACTGTTACGGATACAATTACAACAGAACAATCACAACAAAATATACCAGATACTGTTTTTCTTAAACTGATTGAACCAGAAGCTGCTCAGTTTGTTCCGGGTGTAATAATTATTGACAGTTTCACTGAACAACTTTATGATAGTACACTAACTCCAAAAGGTCAGTTCAAGCTGGAACAACACGCAGAAAAAATAGCACCGGTATACCAACTCAAAGTTGATTTAACAGACCAAAAAATGATTATTAACGCTCCGGTTTTTGATTCTTTATCCAATTTTTTCTATGTTATTTTTTCAGATAAAAATGGGAAAATACTAATCAACTCTAAGCTAAACCGTGAGCAACCCAAAATGGAAATCAATATGCCAGCATTAAAAAATACGGACTATGTGTTAAACATCGTTGATGCTGATTTTACTACTTCCAATCTGTATTATTTCAAAAGACAAAAAAATTAGACTTTACTCAGTGCCTGATTAAAATCTTCCAGAATATCTTCAATATTCTCCATGCCAACCGATATGCGTATTAAGCCGTCTGTGATATTATAAGCCAATCGCTGTTCTGTGCTTACATTAACATGCGAAGTTGAAGCAGGATGCGTGACCAATGTGTCAGCAGTACCCAAAGAAGCAGTTAGTGTACAGAAACGGATATTTCTTAAAAAATTCATCCCTGATTCAAGCCCTCCCTTTAGTTCAAAGCTCAGCATACCACCATATCCCGTCATAATTTTTTTTGCCAGTTGATGATCCTGATGTTCTTTCAAGCCAATGTAATTGACAAAATTGACTTTTTCATGTTGATAAAGAAATTTCGCAAGAGCTAATGCATTTTCCTGATGTTGCTCCATACGCAAGGGCAATGTTTTAATGCCATTATTCAACAAGAAAGCTTCAAAAGGCGAACAGATTGCTCCCAACATTTTTTGTAGTGGATAAACTTTTGTTCGGAAATAAGTTTCATCAGTACAAACCAAAGCTCCGCTTGTTCCCGTACCATGCCCGTTCAGAAATTTTGTAGAAGAGTGAATGACCACATCTACTCCATGTTTTAAAGGTTGCAAAAAATAAGGTGTGGCAAAGGTATTATCAGCAACTGTTTTTATAGTATATCTTTTAGCTAAAGTTGTAATTGCAGGAATATCAATAAGCTCAATAGTTGGGTTAACAGGAGTTTCAATATAAATAAGGCGGATATTTTTTTCTGACTCAAGTACGTTGTGTAATTCATCCAAATTTTTGAAGTCTGTCTGAATGACGTCAATGCCCCAGTCTTTGAGTAATGTGTGCATCAATTCATTCGTAGTTCCATATAAATTTCCTTGTGTGAGGATTTTATCTCCGGCTTTGACATGACTTAAAATTGCTGTACTGATAGCGGCCATACCAGATGAAAACAAAGCACCATAAGCAGTCATCCCCAATCCGTAAGTTTCAAGTGCAGCTATTTTATCCGCTACAAATTCAACTGTAGGATTGCCTAATCTGGAATAAGTATAAACACCTTCTTTTTTCCCTGTTTTAAAAAACTCAAACGCTTTTTCCAAATCAGAGTAAGTAAATGTTGACGTACTGTAAATGGGCGGAACATGCGCTGATTTGTCTTCTATAATGACATCTTTTACACAAACAGAGCGAAATCCTTTATTAAAATAGTTATTCATGCTTATAAATTTACCGAATTCTCAATGAAACCTACCGAATACTCAATTTAATCCTAAAACCTGACAAACTGTATTATTTTTGAATACTAACTATGAAAATTAAAAAACTATAACAGTATGAAAAGCTCTTCCAAAGCTATGCTAATAAACCATAAAACAAATCACTGTTGCTGAACAGCGAATTTTCTTTTCATAAAGACTAGTTAAAGAAAATCCTCTCATGTTGAGAGGATTTTCGATTTTTTACATTAGCAATATTCTTCAAAAGCTGCTACCAGATTATCTGCAATCATTTTTGCAGGGCGACCTTCTATCATGTGTCTTTCAATAAAGTGTACGAGCTTTCCGTCTTTGAACAAAGCCATACTTGGCGAACTCGGAGGATACGGAAAACAAAACTCACGTGCTTTAGCCACGGCTTCACTGTCTACACCTGCAAATACTGTTACTAATTTTTGCGGATGTTTTTCATTTTGAACAGCCATTAGAGCTGCAGGACGAGCATTTGCAGCGGCGCACCCGCAAACAGAATTGATAATCAACAAGACACTGCCTTCTTTATTAGACAATACTTCCGTTACTTCATCGGCAGTATGCAATGCCTGAAAACCTTTTGAAGTCAATTCGGCTTCCATCGGTTGAGTTAAATGAGGAGGATACATAATTATTTTGTTTTATTGTTGGTGATTGGTTATTGGTTATTGGCGATTGGTTATTTGTTATTGGTGATTTGCGATTAGTTCTCAATACTCACTACTTAATACTTATTACTATCTTGGTTCTTGGCTCATGATTCTCAATACTCACTACTTAATACTCACTACTTAATACTTAATACTAAATACTCACTACTCATTACCCTGCAGCTATCGTACCCAAGTAGCGTTCAGCATCTAATGCTGCCATACATCCCGAGCCTGCTGAAGTAACAGCCTGGCGGTATATTTTATCCTGTACATCACCTGCTGCAAACACCCCTGAAACTTTCGTCTTGGATGTGCCCGCCGTAGTTAAAATATAGCCGGCATCATCGCGGTCAAGCCAATCCTTAAACACATCAGAATTAGGTTGATGACCAATGGCAACAAAAAATCCTTGTACAGGCAAATCGTTCACTTCACCATTAGTATTATTTTTTATTCGGATACCCTCAACATTATTTTCACCTAAAACTTCCAAGGTTTCTGTATTCCAGTGTACCGTAATATTTGCTTTATTCAATACTCTGTCTTGCATGATTTTGGATGCACGCATAGCATCTCTTCTTACAATCATATGTACTTGAGGACAAAGGTTTGCCAAATACAAAGCTTCTTCACACGCCGTATCTCCGGCGCCTACGATAGCCACAGTTTTTCCTTTGTAAAAGAAGCCATCACAAACGGCACAAGCGGAAACGCCTCTCCCGTTTAATCTTGTTTCAGATGGCAATCCCAGCCATTTTGCTTTAGCTCCGGTTGCAATAATCACCGCATCTGCCTGAATTTCTTTTTCATCATCAATCCATACTTTGTGTGGTGAAGTCGAAAAATCTACTTTAGTTACCATACCAAAGCGAATTTCTGCTCCTACCCTTTCAGCTTGTTGTTGAAAATCAGCCATCATCTTAGGTCCGGTTACAGCTTCAGGATATCCTGGATAATTTTCGACATCTGTTGTCGTCATCAATTGACCACCAGGCTCTAAGCCGGTGTATAATACTGGTTTTAAATTAGCTCTGGCAGCATAAATGGCAGCGGTATAACCGGCAGGACCGGCACCGATAATTAAGCAGTGTACTTTTTCTATTTCAGACATGGAATGATTTATTTCGGACATTGAAATTAGACAGTTAAATGAGAACTAAACATTAATTTTTCATAGAGCCTGATTATTGAGCAATAGATATTCATAATCGAATAAATTCAGCCTGCATAAAAAAAACAAGCTTAATAGCCTGAGTCCGGGATAAGCTTTTCAATTAAAAAAATAGTTAATTTCTCATTTTTTCCTCCA
>CAZPBT010000075.1:9611-12501 GCA_964584555.1 uncultured Chitinophagales bacterium | reverse complement strand
GAAGTTGCCGCTACTGAAGCCAAAGCTGATCCAAATGTTACAGACTGGATGAGTTGGGAAAACGGTATTGATATTGCCGGGGTAACCGACCCTAACCTGAAGATGCCGAATGTCATTTTCCATGTAGCACACATGGTAAGTACACCGCTTGGCAATGCACCAAGTGGTATGATATTATACCAACCTGACAGTACAAAACCACCTATGGTTATGGGTTTTGTTTCAACAGACAGTAAAGTGGGAGGTTACTTTGGACCAAAAATATTTGCAGGTACGCCATTTGAGAAAGCTCCAGTTTTGCCGGCTACTTTCGATATCAAAACTACAGCAAACGGTGCTACTGCTAAAGTGGTTACCGGAGGTCATACTTTTGAAGCAGAAGTTACAGATTTAGGTGCTCCTTATTTAATCAATCGTGCACCGGCAGCAATGCCACCATTTTACCAACAAGGTGTAGAACGTAAAATCGGAAAAGCTACCTTGAAAGTAGATGGAAAAGAAGTAGCAATTACCATACCACCAGTTGGAATTTCCGGTGGACCCGGTGCTGTATTTTCTCCTAATGGAGTCTATGCCAGATAATTTATAATAAAATAAAATTTTTCAGGCGGCATTTTTTTGCCGCCTTTTTTTTTAACAATTAAGAACAACACATAGACATATGCACAAAATACATCATACACACTAGGCTTAAAATTGATTATTCACAAATAATATCACTTTTGCACACAGTTACCTGAGTATTTAACAAATCTCGAACATTTTTATGGAGAATTAGTTTTAATTTTAAATACGCATTCTAAACACGTATTTATAATCTAAAATTGATTTACAGGGATATCCAATGAGCTAAATTTGTAAATTATTTGCTTATGAAAAAAATCTACACGATTCTCCTCTTAATAATTGGGACTATATACAATCAGTTGTATGCAGCAACACTTACCGAGGATTTTGAAGCAGCAACATTTACAAAAAATGCTTATGATGTTGCACCAGCTGGAAATGAAGTAAATGATAATGTGACACTAACGTCAGGTACATGGCGCATTTTTGATGCTTTACGTGGTAATACCGTTGGGTCAGACAGATTTAATGGATTACAGTCTGTACGTGTTAGAAATACGACCGGTGTTGTTTCCATGAATTTTGATAAATCAGGTGGTGCAGGTGTAGTAAGTGTATATGCCGCTAAATATGGCACAGATGCCAATTCCACATTTCGATTTGAACTTTCAACGGACGGGGGGACTACTTGGCCCAATGTATCTTCCACATATACTTTAACATCTACTACACTCACACAATTTACATGGAATGCAAATCTTTCGGGAAATGTGCGGGTACGGATAGTTAAATTATCTACAGCATCCGGAACTAATCGTTGTAATTTTGATGATTTCTCTATTACTGATTATACAGGAGCAGTGCCTGAAATAAATTTACAACAACCCGCCGGAAGTGATTCAGCTTGTGGCATGACTTATAATTTTGGCACACAAACTATCGGTACGAATACCGATGTTACTGTTCGTATTCAAAATTTGGGTACATTTCAATTAACTATTTCCGGAACTCCCATTACAGGCACTAATGCTTCTGAATTTTCCGTATTTACCGCCCCAGCTTCTCCTGTAGCTGCAAGCAGCTATACCGATATGACCATCAGATTTTCACCGGGTACGCCCGGAATAAAAACGGCAGTATTAACTATTAATTCTGATGATGCTGATGAAAGTGCATGCATCATTAACTTAACCGGAAATGCGAATTATGCACCGTGTACTGAACTTATTATATCTGAATATGGCGAACCCGTTGTCGGGAGCGGAAAGTATATAGAACTGTATAATGGCACTTCCGGAGCAATTAATTTAGCCAATTATGCTCTTTGGAGAGTGAGTAATGGAACAGTACTTTGGTCTGGTGCAACTGTCATTTCACCTGCATTAAGCGGAACTTTAGCTGCGGGGAGTACTTATGTAATAGCCAATAATGCTACGGATGTTCCGGGTGCAAATCTTTACAATGCTACTTTCTGTAACTGGAATGGCGATGATGCAGTTGGTCTGGCAAAGAATATTTCCGGCACCTGGTATCTGATAGATGCCGTAGGTACAGATATGACCGGATATCCGGGAACCGGAGGATGGAGTGTAGCCGGAATTAGTGGTGCTACAACAGACCATACGTTAGTTCGTAAAACTTCCGTAACGGCTCCCGATGCAGACTGGAACATTTCTGCCGGAAGTACTGCAACAAATTCGGAGTGGTATGTGCGTCCATACCAACTTACAAATGTAGGCTGTAATGTGAACTCCTGTACGGTATCAAGTACAGTAGGATTTACGACAACAACGACGGCTGTAACTGAAGCAAATACGAATGTAACAGTCAGTGTTACCATGAACAGTGCCCCAACTTCAACCGTTAATGTAAAAATTACAGATGCACTATTGGGTACTGCAACATCCGGGACAGATTACTCAGCTTTTTCCCCGGTTACCTTAACATATACTCCTGCTGAAATTTACCCGAACACCAAATCGTTTACTGTTTCCATTTTGGATGATGCTGTCTCTGAAACGAATGAAGTAATCACGCTGGATTTAGATGCCCAGTGTGGTGCATTAGTCAGTAACAGCCGACATACTATTACCATTATTGATAATGAAATTCCTGAAGGAGTGGTTATTAATGAAATAAGTCAGGGAAGTGCGAACAAAGAATATGTAGAATTAGTTATTACCGGAACACCGGGTACTACCATGGATTTAAGAGGATGGATTATAGATGATAATTCAGGAATTTTCAGTGGTGGCTATGGTACACAATTAGGTATAGCTCCTGGCCATATTAAGTTTTCAGATATTTGCACTTGGGAAAAAGT
>CAZPBT010000075.1:0-9511 GCA_964584555.1 uncultured Chitinophagales bacterium | reverse complement strand
AGCAACTGGACAAAAACAACAACAGCCTCTCCAAATGCATTAGAAACGCCCGGAACGTGGAATTCTGCTAATAATCAAGCCTGGATATTGTCTTTAAGACAACCGTTCAAGGCGGTTATAGACGACCAATCTTACACTTGTGATTTACGTGCATTTGAAAGCCGTTATTATTTAGATGGCAATGACAGTATCATTTACTGGATAAAAAACAACAGCTCAACCGACCATGGTCCATATACGGCTCAAACTATTATACATAATACGGCTACAACCGGAAAAGGATTCCAAAATTCCAGCTTAACAGGAACTCCATTATTTATGCAAAAAACATTTGCCGGAACACCAACAACATATACGCCTGCTAACTATAAAATTAAATTTTTTGTTACTACTCAAGAATTACAGGATTATTGTGATTATATCAACCCGATACTGAATGCCTTACCCGGCTATTATACGGGACATAATTATACTCCGGCTTCGGTAAAACCACATTTGAAGATTTATCGCACATCATTGACTGACAGAGCTTGGACAGTAACTTCTGATGCACAAGTACAAATAGTAACTCCTGTTATCGGTACTTATGGCTCGTATACTACTTTTGAATATGATGGATTTACGGGTTTTTCAGGATATGCCTTAGGCGATGTTGTAACCCCTATCATTGGATTACCGGTAGAACTAGAGCAATTTGATGCCACATGTTCGGGTGATAACCGAGTAATTAGTTGGGTAACAGCTAGTGAGCACAATACCAGAAACTTTGAATTGCAATATTCTTATAATGGTGCAGATTTTTATCAACTTGCCATAGTACAGGCAAATGGAAATTCTGCTACTGAACAACACTATACATACACAGATAATTCGGCTTCTGACAAAGTTTATTACCGTTTAAAAGTAATTGACAATGATAATTCATTTAGCTATTCACAAGTTGTTGTAGCAGATTGTGCCGATACCTATACAGAACCTCAGCTTTATTATAATGCACAGCATGCAAATTATATTATACAATCCAGCCCTGTAGCTATAGTGACTGCTTATGCTTTATATGATATTACCGGAAAATTAGTACGTCATAGGGCAATTGACCATACTTATGTTACTGAGGTTGATTTGGAAAATTTGCCGAATGCCGTTTATATTCTCAAGCTTAGTACTGATGACAAAGCTTATTACAAGAAAATACTAAAACATTAAAGATATTTAAAAGAATAAGCTAGTGTCATTAGCTTAAGCTCATACTGCCGAGAAAGCCAAAAATAAATTTCAGGGCAAAATAGGAGCAGAATGCCAAACCGATGAATACCAAAGCCAATACTATTAAAACCGGAATTAGATATGACAGCGCACTTCCGCTATGTTTGCCTTCTTCGTAATGTTCAACAGCTAATACTAAATTTTTGCGGTTGGCTTTATAAAATACATCGAAAATATTTCCCAAAACAGGAATTGCACCTACTATGCCATCGATAGTAATATTGGTAAACATCTTTAGTAAAAGTTTACTGCTGCTACCGTTTTTCCATAAAGCAAACATGAGATAAGCAGATATTCCATAATCTACAAGTGTTCCCAAGCCCGGAATCAAATCCAAAACCGGATCGACACCAAAAGTGATATTAGTACCAGGGATGCGCCACTGGCTATCCATGAGTTTTACCCATTTTGCCAATTTTTGCAGCTGGGGAGGTATGGTCTTTTTTTGAATGCTTGTTGGTGTATCCATTATGGCTCGTAAGTTATCATTTCCAATCCAATGAGTTGTTTCTCATCGAAAGATACGGAAAGAAATCCTAAAATCCCACCGGTAGATTCTGCGACACTGCCGGCAAAGGAGCGCATAGATTTTAAAAATGCACGGGCAAAAAGCGGATCAAGTTTAGGCAATATATCATTCAACTTACTTAATTCTTCTGTGATTTCTTGCACTCTTACTTCTTTTTCAAAGTTCATATATTTACCATTCATGACACTAAGTTGTGTGTTGAATTCGCTTTCGAGAAGTTTGAAAAAATCAAACAATATGGGATCCCCGGTTGTTGCACGTATATGTACTAAACGGTTTGCTTGCTCTTCTTCTGTCATATCAATTTCTCCATCAACGCCTGCAAGCAACACAGTTACTAATGCCGGTGTGTTCATCATCAACTCTTTTTCTTCATTACTTAGATTGCTGAATTGTGCGATTTCCATAAACTCGTTTTTTTGCAAAATTAAGAGAATCACACTAAAATGCATGTAATTTTTATGTGAACAATGCAACAAAAATTAATCATTGAACAAATTAAAGATACTTTTGATTTTTATTTACCTTTGGCATTGTTATGACTTTAAATATCAAAACACTACTACTCATGCTGTTAAGTGTATCACTTGGCTTAATTTTTATTGTGTCAGGAGCTACGAAATTAATGAGTATGGAGTTATTTGAATATCAATTTGTAGAAATTGGTGTTGCCGGTTGGAAAACGGCGCCCTATTTTGCCCGCTTCCTGATTGGATTAGAATTTTTTATCGGAATATTATTAGTACTGAATATCGCTGTAAAAAAATTCAGTGCGCCGTTAGCTATCGGTATCCTGCTTTTCTTCTCTGTTTATCTGGTATATTTCCTTATTGTTTATGGCAATAAGGGTGATTGTGGTTGCTTTGGACAAGCATTAAAAATGTCGCCGTTAGCTGGTTTAATAAAAAATATTGCCTTACTCATCGTTGCCTTTATTTTACTTTGGCAATATGATACCACTTTTTGGAAGAAGAAGATAACCCGAATATTAACGCCGGTTTTAGCAATTATTTCCATGAGTTGTGCATTCTTTATTTATCCCATTAATGTATTTGCCCATTACCAGTTTGACAACAATAAAACAGGCTATAAAGTAGCGTTGGATTTAATGTATGATTCTACACAAACATACAAACCCACACAAGAATTGAGAAATGGAAAGCATATAGTAGCATTTTTTAGTTTAACTTGTCCGCATTGTAAAATGGCAGCAAAAAAGCTGAAGATTATACATCATAGACATCCAGAGCTTCCTTTATATATTGCCCTAAATGGAGAACCGAAAGACACTGCCGTATTTTTTAATGAAACCGAAGTCCAGCAAATTCCGCACAATTTATTTTTAGGTCCACAATCGTGGTTAATGGTAGCAGGTATACAACTGCCGGTGATTATGTATCTTGAAAATGGCATCGTGAAAAAGAAAGTGAACGGCATTAATCTGGATGAAGATGATGCGGTGCACTGGGTATTGAGCAATCTTTAATAAATACGAAGTCAACCAGTTATTAATTTATGGAACGCACACAACGAAAACCCACGTGCTGCATGCCACTGTCAGGCGAGAGACGCATCCTTCTGGAGTTTCGATAGCCTGAACACCAGCCATCACTGCACAAAAAGGAACCGCCTCTTACAACTTTACTAACCATATACGGATTATTCACTTCATACGTTTTTTCGGGACCAGACGGATTATTGGCAACACCGCCCTTATCCGAAAGCTCTTTGTAGTATATGGCACTGTACCAATCATTCGTCCACTCCCAGACATTGCCAACTAAATCATACAAGCCATAAGCATTGGGCGGAAATGATTTGACGGGTGCTGTTAGTGCATACCCATCTTTAACCGTATTTGTATAGGGGAAATCACCTTGCAGAAAGTTGCCGTAATATTTTTTATCATTCAGTTTTTCGTTTCCCCAAGGGTACATATTATTTTGTTTGCCACTTCGAAGTGCATATTCAAATTCGGCTTCAGTGGGCAACCTCTTACCAACCCATTTAGCATATGCTACCGCATCATACCATGATACTTGTGTAACCGGATACCGTAACAATTCTTTTAGTTTATCTTGTTTTCCATCGGGATTTTTCCAGTTTGCACCGGGTGTATATGTCCACCAGTCATCTAAATTATCAGGATTTTCGTTTCTTTTCACCAAGTGAAAGACCAGTGCTCCGGCTTTAAGCAAACTATCCTTAGGCTTGGGAGTCCCGGCCGGAACTTGTTTTTTTAATTCTTCCCAGTCAATATCCTGTTCCGCTACAGTCTTGTACCCGGTTGCTTTTACAAATTCAAGAAATTCGCCAACGGTAACTTCATGTTCATCCATCAGGAAATCTGAAACCCGAACCTCATGTTTGGGAAATTCATCCGCTTGAGCCAGAGCTGTTGAGGGCATATTTTCAAATCCGGCTGGTCTGTCTCCACCCATGCTAAACGTGCCTCCTTTAATATATACCATTCCTATTGAATCTTCTGCTTTTTGATGATTTACATTTATTTTTTCAATGGCATCAAGATATTTTTTATTTAAATACTGCTTTCCTAATAACGAATCGGCAATGAAATTAGAATTTGCCGAAGTATGTTCATTTTCAGTAGTATTTTTTTTCGAATCTTTATTAGTACATCGGACACAAACACAGAGTAATAAAATGATGAAACAAACAATTGTTTTTCTAATAGAAAACATCGTTATTGTATTACAAATTTTATAATTTCGTGGGAAGTATTCTTATTCGTAATATTTAGTAAATATATTCCTTTGGGGAGTGCGCTAAAATCGAAATGGTAATTAGTTTGATCATGATGCTGTAGTATATTTTCAGTCAGAACTATTTTACCTGATAAATCCGTAATGATTAATATTGTATCTTTATCAATATTATTTAATTCAAGATTAAAAATGCCATTATTCGGGTTTGGATAACACGATAATTCGGTGCTTTTATTTTCTTTAATGGCGGTTACTTGTTGCGTTTGATATACATTTACGACTTCAAAGCGACTTTGTTCAAAATCTTTATTCGCTGCCATAGTGCGTACTCTCAAAATATTGCTCAGGTAATAATCTGTATCAAAGTGAATATGTCCGGAAAGCCAAAGAGCCAAACTGTTCTTGTAGGGTGCGAGCATTGCCACCATTTTATCGTATTCATTTCGTTCAAAAACAAACCCGGAGGCAATCATAATGAGATTGTCTGTAATAGGATGATGTGCTATCAGAATAGTATTTTCATTACCCAAGTGTGTATTGCTTGCCAGCTCTTGTTTCAGCCACCTGAAAGTACCACCATTCCAATCCATAAGTTGAGCTTCCGGACCAATACCCGGTTCTGCTTTATGTACGTGATATCTCGGGTTGAAATCTAAACCATAAAATACAAAATCATCGTATTCAAATGAAAAATTCTGAAAATAATGTTCCAATGAATCTTCCGGATCATACGTTCGTGATAGTCGAGTCCCATCATCCCAGTTTTCAAAAAAAAGCTTATTAGCCGTAAATACGCTGTCAAAAACTTCATTCCATACCGAATCGCCATAAGCATAACGGGCTTCGTAATTATAGCGAACATAAGGCCATATATCATGATTGCCAATAATGGGTACATATGGAATTTGCAGTTTGTTCAAAATATCCCGGCAATGTATCATTTCAGATTTCTCCGCACTTCCGGTCAGGTCGCCGGAAACGATAACAAACTTAATGTTTTTTAGAGCTGCATTTGCGTTAATCCAAGTTACTGCATTCTTCAATGCTCTGACAGGCTGACTGTTATCTGAGTATGGTACGGTGTCATTATCAAAGCCATTGCCTCCATAATCATTCCCATTTTGGTTATAATCCTCTCCCACATGGACATCAGTAATATGAACAAATGAAAAGGCATATGCTGCGCCTGGAATAGACTTGTTCAAATTAAATTCTGGCATGGAAATGGATTGAGCAAAACCAGAGAAAGTAAAAAAGAGGAAGTAAAAAATAAGAATCTTAAATTTCATTAAACTAAAAATAGAGAATTTATAGAAAACAATAAAACAAATTCTTGTTCGTTTAGAGTAAAATCTTAATTTTGTCCATATTAATATCAGCGCATGGGAATATTTTTGCAAGCAGCCACTACTATAGTTGACACAACGGGTCAAGCTGCCGCAGCGGCTGCGGCTGCCGCTCCGAAGGAAGAACTATCTGTACTTACACTACTTTTCAAAGGTGGTGTAATGATGATACCACTATTAATCTGCCTGGCGTTAGCCGTATTTTTTATCATTGAACGACTATTGTTTATCAGCAAACGTACCCATATAAATGAAGGATTGGTAAGAAGCGTACTGGATAAATTATATGAAGGCAACCTGCAAGGTGCGGATGCTCTGTGTACAGCAGACAAATCTGCGCTGGGTAATGTACTGCAAGCCGGCATCGGGCAATTGGGTAAACCAATAGACCATATTGAAAAAGCGCTTGATATACAGGCAAACATCGAATTGAATGATATGGAAAAACGAACTTCTTATATCAGTTTGATATCGGGTATTGCGCCACGTTTGGGATTTATCGGTACGATAATCGGAGTAATTGTTATCTTTTATAATATTGCGTCTTCGGGTGGTAATATTTCAATTGATACGATTGCAAGTGGTTTATACCAAAAAATGATTTCATCCGGGATGGGCTTAATTGTAGGGGTAATTGCATTTATGGGTTATCACTTTATATTAACCCGCATAGACAGCTATTCGATGAAATTGCAACGTCAGATTTTTGAATTTGTAAAAGGCATTCAGAAGCCGGTGAAGTAGTAGGGAGTAGTGGGTAATATGTAGTAAGTAGTAAGTAGTGAGTAGTAAGTAGTGAGTAATAAGTAGTAAGTGGTGAGATACAAGAATCAAGAGTCAAGAAACAAGAAACAAGAGTTAAAATAATACAATAACTAATCACCAATGACTAATCACCAATCTCAATCACTAATGACCAATAACTAATAACCAATAACCAATCGAAGATGAATATAAAACGAAGAAGGGCTTTTCATGATGAAGATGCGATGGCGTCCATGAATGACATCATGTTCTTCCTGATGTTGTTTTTCCTCATCATCTCTACGATGGCTAATACAAATGTCATCAAACTGATGTTGCCAAAAGCCAACAGTACGGAAAAATTAGCCAAACAACCGCTCACTTTGTCCGTAACCGATGGTAAGGAATATTATATAAACACTACAAAAATCCCGCTTGAAGGCTTGGAAAATGCATTGCAAGCAGCTTTGGAAAACAATCCCGATCCCACAGTAGTACTTCGCGTTTCTCAAAACCTGACAGTGCAAGATTTGGTAGATGTAATGGCAATTGGTGCCAAACTGAAAATAAAAATGGTATTAAGTACCGATAAAAAATAGTGCGTTTTTTTTAATGCTGTTATTTATTTTTTATAAAAATATAATCTTGCTTCAATTTCGTAAAATTAAGCATGATATAATTCTGAACATCCCAAAATAATCGATTTAATTTTTGTAGAACCACCGCCTGATATTACTCCTCTTTGATGATGGAAGAGAAAATGTGGTTAAATCATCTGTTTTTACAGATAACGAACTAAACAATATGGAATCTCATTTACAGACTGCTTAAGAAGGATTGTATATCATAATATGATTTTGAGGCTTCGGGTGATAATAATGGCACATTAAAAAATCCATGTATTAATTGTTTATAATCTATGTGCTTTACTCTTACGCCGGCTGTTTTCATTTTTTCGGCATAGGCTATGCCTTCATCTTTCAAAGGGTCCAGTTCTGCCGTAAGCACAAAGGCAGGCGGCAATCCGCTGAAATCTGTCTGAAAAATTACAGACACATCAGGGTTACATTGATCTTCCGGATTAGGCGTATATTTTTGTTGAAACCATTTCATCGTTTCTTCCGACAACAAATAACCTTTTCCATATTTTTTAATGGATGGTGAACTTAGTGTGCCATCTACCCAAGGGTAAATAAGAATTTGTGCATACAATTTTATTGCTGAATGATTTTTAAAATGATGGCATAAACAGGCTGATAAATTGCCTCCGGCACTATCCCCTGCTACTATAATTTTAGTTGGATTAATATTCAGTTCTTTTGCATGCTGAAATACATATTCTACAACAGCTCTGCTATCTTCATGTGCTGCCGGAAATGTATGCTCAGGTGCCAATCGGTAATCGACTAAAATTACAGTACAATTATTCATTTTGCAAAGACGCCGGGCTACATAATCATGTGAATCCATATTGTAATAAACAAATCCACCGCCATGATAAAAGATGATGACAGATTGGTTTTTGGCAGTAGAATTCCGATACAGTCTGCATGGGATATTTTCAACTGAAAAATTGCGTATTTCCTTAACTTCTGTTTTCCTGTCAAATACCTTTTTGCCAAGTTCAACAACTTTCAACAGTTTTTTACGCGTTTCAGGTATTTTGTCATCTGCTGCTTCCTCTAGCGGGCTTATATTATTGACGTACCACAATAAAGTTTTCAATTTCCAATTCATACTGATAAAAATAAGATTAAATTTGACATAAAATACCGGCGTATGAATTGGTTAGCAAAGGATAATAAATTGACGAAAACGTTTGAATTTAAAGATTTTATAGAGGCATTTTCATTTTTGAGTAAAGTGGCGTTGCTTGCAGAAAAATTCGACCACCATCCGGAGATATTCAACGTGTATAATAAAGTTGTGCTTAGTTTGCAAACGCATGATGCCGGAAATACGATTACACAGAAAGATTATGATTTAGCAGATGCGATAGATGCATTATAAAGATCTTAGAAATGGCAAAGCTCAAGCTTGATTTACACGATATCTATAATGACGGCAAGAAAATGGATGCTGCACTGGAGCAAATAATTCAGGATGCCATTGATAAAAGAATAACACTCGTGGAAATTATTCCAGGCAAAGGCAGCGGGCAACTCAAAAAGAAAGTGCTGCGCTTTTTAGCATTGCCGCATATCAAACCGCATTATCACCGCATTGAAAAAGACAGTAAAAACTTCGGACGGCTGTTTGTGCATTTCAGATTCTGAGACCCAATAGATTTACCTAACGACCAACCACTCAATAAAACTACCAACTACTCATTAGTAGTATATTTTTCAAACTTTAGCACTAAATTTGAGTTACCATAAAGAAAATACTATGAAACAAATATCGATTGCAATACTTGTATTGTTTATTCTGATTAAGCCTGCTTATTCAAGTAATTTAAAAATCATTAACAGTATCTCAGTAGAAAAAGATGTGGAATATGAAGGAGCTAAAGGACTTAGCATAACATACCGTTATAATTTTTTACCCATAGAGGAAGAAAACCATAATGATACCATTTTAAAAGGTGTTGTTTTTCATCTGAAAACTTATGTATTAGAAAACAGTAGTTTTGTCGAGCCTGCAAATGGTTATGCTTCTGTGAAGAATACCAATGGCGATATTGAATTTGATTTAACCCTGATGGGTTCGGAAATTACACCATCAAAATTTGATAAGAAAATCACACAGTTTATTCCCTATGCCTCATTAAATCTCGCTAGTGGAAACCACAACATTCAAATAAAAGCTGTACTCGAAGGAAAAGATGCCACAGGATTTTTTCATAAACAAGAAATGGAAAAACCTTACATTCAGTTTACTAAACCTGCAACCAAACTCTT